>JAHJSM010000003.1 GCA_018830295.1 Patescibacteria group bacterium
CGATGGTCGATAGAGCCAATTTTCGCAACCGACAAGAAAGAATAAAAATAGCATTTAATTTCTGGGCATTCTTTTCTTTGATTTATGAATCAAATTCGGCAGAATGATTGTGAAAGTTTGTTGCGGATTTTGTTCGGGAGCCGAGTTAGACGAGGCGAACTCTGATTTGTCAGAGAAAATAGCGTTTTCTGTTTCTTCCCTTATTTTTTTCGCGCCGCTTTGCTTTCGCAAGGCAGGCGTTTTTTCAGAGGCAAAATTCGGAAAATTCTCTGAATTCTCTGAATAAAAGAACCGAATCTTAACATTTTCGGGGGAATAGATAATTTCTTTCAGAAATTTTTTAATCAAGAGGTTTCTTTCAATCCCTTTTTTCCGAGAGAGGGCGGAGAGGAGGGATTTTAGGGTTCGGGCTCCGCCCGAATTTTTTCGGACGAACTAATTATTTTTTCTAATCTCTATTGCCTCTTCAACTGCATTAGATAAGTGCTTTGAGATCCAACCATATCTTTCTTTACTGTTTGCTCCTGATGGATTATAACATTTTACTATCGTAGATAGTTTTTTCTTTGTTCCGCCATGAGTTATATAATTAAACGGATTATCCCCTTTTTCAGAGATACATCCATTACTATTTTTTAGTCCGTGAATACATATACCCACAACGCCCATACCAGCATCCCATGACTTCACTATTTCATAATTTATCCATTTTCTATTTGCGGTTTTATTTCCAATAAGCACAACGGCGCACGACCTGTATTCCATTTGATTATTTATCCATTTTTTAATCGCATCCTCACCAGCGTTTGTAATTTCTTCCCATTCATTATCGGGCGCTGGTTTATTCCCTTCGATAACACCTATATTGCGAATTTGAGACGCACGCCAACAATCTGGTCTGTAATGAAAACTATAAAAAACTTGTCTTTTTATCACCATGGTTTTGAATTTAATTTATTAAATATATGATTAATAACATGACGCCGACCAATGGTAAATAGAAAAATAGAAGTGTAGTTGAAAACATTGAGTATGTCCAACTATTCCTTTTGTCTTTTTTATATTTATTTACATTCATAGAAAAGTTGATTTCTTTTTCGTCAAGTTTTCTTACATAATTATATAAAGCCCTAAACAATCGCTCTTGCGAAAGAAAGTAGCCATCCAAAATCCAAAAAATAATAACTGGAAAATAAATAATAAAAATATAATTTGTATTAGTATCTTTTACAAACAACACAAACAATGCGGCAATTAATGTAATTGTCCAACCCCTCAAGAAAAATAAATTACCGGCCATTCTAGTAATGACTCCTTGTATAAATTCTAAATGTTTTCGTTTATTTTCCATGTTGATTCACCTACTATAACCGAATTCTTTTAGGAGAAAATTAATCTGCTTTCTATAATTTTCAACTAAATTATCGTTAATTGTTATCCTTTTATATTTCCCAACTAATGTAAACATAAAAATATTTTGAAGGTCGCTTTTCTTTTCATCTAAGTCCCAATGAGCCATTATATTTCTCAACCTTTGAACAAATCTCAAAGATTTTTTGATAGCAAGATAACCTTTCAATTTTTGAAAATAAGGTATTGATTCATAAATACTAATTTTATTATCAAAAGTAAGATAAGGAGTATTCACAACATTCCAAAAAAGAATTGTCGCTTTATTGTTACTTTTAGGAAAAAAATACTTTCTTAAGCGATAACCAAGAACGAACTCAACTCTTGTGGTGGATGAGATAATTTCCCCCCTGATTAAATCCAATTTTTCCCTGACTATTTTTTTATCCATAGGATAATTTTCTCAAGGGTTTTGGCTGGTTTTTTCTGTATCTCATGCTCCCAAACTCTAATAATTTTCCAGCTAATTTTTTTGTAATGACGATTAACTTCTTTGTCTCTTTGCTTATTCCTTTCAATTTTGGGAACCCAGTATTCTTTTCTTGTTGATGGAATGCGGCAGTGTTTTTTGCAGCCGTGCCAAAAACAAGAATCAATAAAAATTACTGTTTTGTATTTTTTCAAAACCAAATCGGGCTTTCCAAAATATCCTTTCGGATTTTTTCTATACCTAAACCCAGCTTTCCAAATCGCTTTTCTGAAATCAACCTCAATCTTGCTGTCCTTGCTTCTGACTTTGGACATAATCTCGCTTCTTTTCTTTTTGGAAACGGTATCTGCCATAAATTTATTTATCAAAAAGCAAAATCGGGTTAATTTTAAATTGAAGCATATTAGCAGAAGCTCGTCCGTTATCTCCGCCTTTTCTTTGCATTCCAATTTTCCCAATTTTTAAGCTTCCTTTAGAGGCAATTTTAACAGGTCCTTCGCCAAAAATGTTCATTGCTTCGTTTATTGATTTTAAAACCCACTTTTCTTGAATGTCATCTTTTGAAATAACTAACATCCAATCGGCTGAAAACTTGCCTCTGCCTTTTAATAAATCCGAAACAACCAAAATTTTATTATCTTCAAAAAATTTAACGATTTTATTTTGATCATTTTCGTTCATTTCGGGTAAAAACATTCTTCGCAGATCTTTTAATCCTTTTTTTCTTGGCTTTGTTTCGCCGGTAAAAAGTTTTAGCAATTTCGCGATGTCGGCTGGAATGTTCCATAATTCAATATATTTGCCTATCCATCTTTTATCAACCTGATTGCCTCCGCTATTATGATTGCTAACCAGTTTTACTTGTAAATTTTGAACATCTATTTGAGATTTTAACTTGATGCTTATCTGTATTTGCACTTGAACATCGGCTTTATACGAGCCCCTTATTTTAGACGCTTTTACATATTCAATATCATTGATATTATAGTCCATCGCTTCAAGCCATTTTTGAGCGGTTTTATCTTTCTCCCAGTCGTTGAATTTATCAATAACATCTTTTTCATTCCTAAATCCGTCTTTTGCGGTTTTGGATCCTCGTTTTATTAATTCTTTTTTGGCGGTCATATTATTTGTTTGTTTATTTGTTATTTATTTATAAAATTAAGAAGGCTTTTGCCGAACGCTTCAACAGTATTGACGGTCATCGCGTTGCCGGCTTGGCTAAGCAGGTAAATATCTTGAATTTTATCTTTGACTTTGCTTGATATTTCTTTGGGAAATCCTTGCAATAGCAAAGCCTCGTAGCCGGATAATTTTCTAAATTTTCCATTTTTGACATACAAAATTCCGTGTCTTCCTGTTCGCAATGTTGGCGCCTTTCCTCGATATAGACGCAAATCTGATTGGCGAGTGTCTATAATCAAATAATCCTCTTTTAAAAATTCGTCAACTGAAAATCTATTCTTATTATATTTATTATTAACATAATTTAAGAATGTTTCGTAAGTTCTTTTCTTTTCGCCAAATTCCAGTTCGCTATCGTCTATTAAATAATCTTTAAGTTCGGGGGTTTCTACAATTTCCGGATATACAAATCTTTTATCATTCTTCGCTAAATCATTTCGCATTCCGACAAAATATATTCTTTCCCTCATTTGCGGCACTCCGTAATGAAGGCTGCTAACCAACTTCCAATAAACATTGTATCCCGCTTCGCCCAGAGCGTTCAAAATGATTTTTAACGATTGGCCGCTCCCATGATTCAGAAGGCCTTTCACATTTTCTAAAATAAAATATTTTAGATTTTTGGCTTTCATTATATCTATCAAATTAAAAATAATTTGACCGCGCCGATCTTTCATTCCCGTTCTTTGCCCCATAACCGAAAAAGTTTGGCATGGAAAACCAGCAATCATTAAATCAAATTCTGGTAAATCATCAGGGTTTATTTTTGTTAAATCGCCATAATTTTTTTCTTCATTGCCAAAAAATTCGCGATATGTTTTTTCTGAATTTTTATCAATTTCTGAAAAACCGACGCATTTCATTCCTAAATTTTCTAGACCAATTCGTCCGCCTCCAATGCCGGCGCAAAAATCAATAAATTTCAATTTGTTGTTTTTCGCATTCGTCATATTTTTATTTTACTAAATCATCAATAGAAACGCCCAACGCTCTTGCTAATTTGATTATTGTTTCAATTTTTGGATTTTTAATTCCGCCTCTTTCAATTTTAATAAGTGTATTGTAAGAAATGCCGGCTTCTCTTGCCAGTTTTTCCTGCGACCAGCCCTTTTTAGTTCTGTATTTTTTTAGATTTTTTATATTGTTATGCGCAATTGACATAGTATCTTAATACGCTATACTGGAATACAAGAGATAATAAAACTTGTATCTAAGTAAATAATAACAAAAATATGAACAAAAGACAATCTAAAAAATGCGCGATTTATACAAGAGTATCCACGGACAACCAAGCGGAAAAAGAATTTTCGTCTTGCGACGCCCAAGAGCAAAAAATAAAGTCATTCATCGCCAGCCAAGAGAATTGGCAGGTTTTTAAGGTATATTCTGACGCGGGATATTCTGGAGTTAATACAGACAGACCCGCGTTGCAAGAACTGCTTTCAGATTTGAAACAAGAGAAAATTGATATTGTCTTTGTGTATAAAATAGATCGGCTCACCCGTTCGCCAAAAGATTTTTATCAGTTGATTGATTTTTTTGAGCAATCAAAAATTGATTTTATTTCTATTACTGAAAGATTTGACACTTCAACGCCGGCAGGGCGGCTTTTGCGAAATATTATGCTTACATTTTCGCAATTTGAAAGAGAATTGGCAAGCGAACGAACAAAAGACAAATTATTGGAACGGGCTAAAAAAGGAATGTGCAACGGCGGATTGACACCCTATGGATATATTCGTGAAAATAAAAAACTAATCCCCCACTCAAAAGAATCAGAAGAGATAAAATCAATTTTTGAAAAATACCTTGAAACAAAATCTCTTTCTGCTGTTTATAATTTTTTAAAAGAAAGGGATGTTAAAAATAAAAACGGCAAAAATTTTTCAAAAACAAGTATCGCCCACATCTTAAGAAATGTTGTTTATAACGGAAAAGTAAAATATAACAATATAATTTATAATGGACTTCACCAGCCGATAATTTCAGAAGAAATTTTTGCCCTTGCGCAAGCAATGCACAAAAACAAAATAAAAAAATTAAGACTGTATAAAAATTTTCTTTTCGGCGGATTGATTAAGTGCAAAGAGTGCGGCTCTAAAATGACATCTTGTTTTACTAACAAAAGAACAAATGAAAAATTAAAAAGATATTATTACTATCGTTGCACCTCAACACTAAGAAATGATTGGCAAAGTTGTTCAGTAAAACAAGTGTCTGCCGAAAGATTAGAAGATTTTTGTTTGGAAAATTTAGAACGAATTTCCGTTGATAAAAACTATATTGAAAATTTGGTTTTCCGCTTGAATAATGATTTTCAATCGCCCTATCGGGCTGGATACGAACCAGCAAAAGCATGCTCTAAACTTTCGCTATTTTCGGCAAAGAAAATCGCGAACAACCTAAAATCCTTCCTCTCCGCCCTCTCTCGGAAAAAAGGGATTGAAAGAAACCTCTTGATTAAAAAATTTCTGAAAGAAATTATCTATTCCCCTGAAAATGTTAAAATTCGGCTCTTTTATTCAGAGAATTCAGAGAATTTTCCGAATTTTGCCTCCGAAAAAACGCCTGCCTTGCGAAAGCAAGGCGGCGCGAAAAAAATAAAGAAAGAAACAGAAAATGCTATTTTCTCTGACAAATCAGAGTTCGCCTCGTCTAACTCGGCTCCGCGGGCAGGATTCGAACCTGCAACCAATTGCTTAACAGGCAACTGCTCTACCATTGAGCTACCGCGGAATATTTAATTATTGATATGATTTTATACCAAAAAACTATAATAATCAAGGTTAGACCTTGTGCCAATAATTTTAAAAATATAACTTAAATAAAAAGACCGATTAGTATTTTTATAACCAATCGGTCTCAATAAAACTATTGTTAATTGAAATTAAACCTCCGTTGTTTTTATAGATTCCAAAAAATCTATATAATCAACTGGTAATTTTTGCTGTCGCGCTCCCTTTAATATTTTATTCATATACAGCAAACGCGGCTGGCCACTTCCTTTTTTGATTTTGACAAAATACGCCCATGCGATATGCTCTTCACCGTAAGAATTAAAAACGACGATTTTTTGCCTTAGATAGCCGTCAGTCAAATGGACAACTTCCCGTTGGTCTAAAACTAACATATCCGACATTGTGAGAGCATAAACCGCGCCCCAAACACGATTATTAGGATCAAATACCATATCAGCCACCCATCCGCCTTTTGTGGATTTTCGCGTAAAATCTAATTTGAAATTTGGATAATACGCTAATGTTCCAAAAGAAGCGCTTGAACACCTTTCTCGCATTTGTTCATAAAGCAAATTTGAACCATAAGCAAAATATAATTCCACAACCTACCTCCTTTGATTCTCGGGTTAATATTTTAAATAACTATGAACAGTATAATATATTATAATCTTTTTGTCAATAAAGCATCAAGCGTTTCCCTCGCGCATTTTTTCCATGAGAATTTTTGCGCTTGTTCCAATCCCCTGCTAATTAATTCCTGCCGCGCGCTTTTATCCGTCAGCGCCTCGCGCATCGCTTCTGAAATTTCGCTGATGTCATAATTATCCTGAATGTAAATCGCCGCCTCACCCGCTACTTCTGGGATTGAAGCGACTGGACTGGTAATGACTGGTGTTCCGCAAGCGAGCGCTTCCAAAACGGGCAGGCCAAAGCCCTCATAATCGGAAAGCCAAACCAACAAATCCGCCGCGTTGTAAAGAAGAGCCAAATCTTTAGAATTGATATATTCTTTTCGCAAAACTCCCCTGCTCTTCATAGAAAAACAAGTATAATTTTTTCCAACAATTAAAAACTGGTAACCAGGCAATTCACCGGCGATTTCTCCAAACGCTTTAATCGCTTCTGGTAAATGGCGACGATTAAAAATTGAACCAATGTAAAATATAAACTTATTTTTCACCCCGTATTTTTCCTTAACTTCCGCCAGTTTATTCTCGTCATCAATCCGTCTAAACGACTCGTCCGCCGCTAAAGGCGTGACAAAAACCCTTTCCGAATCCACTTGATAATATTTCAAAACCTCCATTTTGCTATACTCCGAAGGAACAAAAATAATCTCCGCTTTTCGCGCAGCTATTTTAGAAAATCTTTTTAACAATATTTTATCCCAAACACTCGGCCAGTTATATAAATCAGGGCGCGCCTGATAAATAATATCATGCAAGGTTAACACTATCTTCCCGCCATAAAAAAGCGGCGCGACATAAGCTGGACAAAACAAAAGATCAATCCCGTCCTTCTTAGCCGCCCGCGGTAAAACAAAATGTGTAAAAAAAGCATTACTCCGTCCGCCGATTATCTTTTTTTCAAAAACCGCCTCTGACAAGATTAAATCCTTCGGAATTTCTTCTTTAAAATACAAAATAAATTTCAAATCATTAGGCAAATTAAAACTATTCCACTCTTTCAGCAGATTAAACAAATAGCGGCCGACGCCCGTCCGTCCGCCTTCCAAATTCCGCCCATCAATCCCAATAATCATATTTAAACCTTTCCTCTTTTTCCTAAATAAAAATCCTTCATCCCTATTAAAATATACTTCGCCCAAACGCGCTTTTTTGGGGAAAAAACCAATTTAATCAACTGCTTAATCGTTCGCCAAAGCGCATCCAAGTGAACAAACGGCAAAACATACCATGGCGCGAATTTACTCGCTAAAATCAATCCGTTTCGGATGTGATAATAAATATACGAAGGCGAACCCTCAACCGTACTCTTTGAACACTTATGCCAAATCTTTGCCGCTGGGACAAAAACTGTTTTAAACCCCGCCCTCCTCGCGCGCAAAGACCAATCTACATCTTCGTAATACAAAAAATATTCATTCGGCATTAAGCCAATTTTTTCTAACGCCTCCCGCTTCGCTAAAAGACAGCACCCCGTAATATACTCTGTCTCTTGGATCGCCGGCAAATCATACTGCCCCTTATCCATCTCGCCATACCCCCTCATCGTCCCTTTGTTATACAACCAATTCACCTCCCCGCCCGCAAACCAAATTTTATTCGGTTCGTCCGCAAAATATATCTTCGCCCCTAAAAAACCGATTTTTTCGTCGCTCTCCCCCGCTTCAACTAATCTCGTTAAAAAATCAGCGCTCGCAATCGTATCGTTATTCAAAAGTAAAACATAATCGGCGCCATTTTTCAAAGCATATCTAATACCAACATTATTCCCTTCGGAAAATCCCAAATTTTCTTTATTGTAAATGACTTTAATTGAAAATTGAAAATTGAAAATTGAAAATTTTTCAGTTGACCCATTATCAACCACAATCACCTCGCAATTTGGATAGTCAACATTTTCAAGCGACTCTAAGCACTCGTGCGTATCCGCCCAATTATTCCAGTTAACAATTATAATAAAAACCTTCGGCGGCATAATCATAAAAAATTTATTTACCCTCAAACCTTCGTTCAAACAAATAATATATCAGCGCGGCAGCGGCGACTCCAATCAAAAACAAGGCCGCGAATAACCTCCAATCCGCCTCAATAAACGCTCCGCTTGCGTAAACAACCAAAAGCGCGAAAGGCAATTCCGCCAAAAATGTAATCAAAAGATATCGCCAAAAATCATAACGAAATATCCCAAAAACATAGCCCGTTTCCGAAGGAGTGGCAAGACGAAAAAGAAAAAGCAAAAGAAAAGTCATTCGCGGCTTCAGTTTAAGAGTCCACCCTTCCAACCTCTGCCGCCCCGCGATTTTGCTAACCAGTGGATACCCCGCGTACCGCCCAATCGCGTAAGAAACGCAACCGCCTAAAAGCCATCCAAGCAAAAGTAATAACAAAGTTGCCGCCTCCCCCCATGTCATCACCACTAAAGGAACAAGCGGAACACTGCTAAACATTCCCAAAAGCATAGACACCGCCGCAAGCAAAACAAACGCCACGGGCGCGAAAAACGGATAGCGCTCAACAAACCCCTCAAAAACTGCCGTCAAATCAGACAAAGCGCCCCGCAAATAAACAGAAGAGCCAAACAAAAAAGCGACAAACAAAACAAGAATGAAAATAAATATAGTTTTCTTGCGCATCTCTTTTATTATACCACATTCTCCCAATCAGTAAAAAATAATACCTGTTTTTATTGACTTTTACGGTCA
Source organism: Patescibacteria group bacterium (assembly GCA_018830295.1). Classification (NCBI taxonomy): domain Bacteria; species Patescibacteria group bacterium. Next base: position 9,152 of record JAHJSM010000003.1, read on the forward strand.
TATCAAGCACTATATTCAACAACAAGAATAGAAAGCCCTTTAAAAAATGAATAAGAAATAAAATAAGGAGGACTGAAAAATGAATGAAAGGAACTTGATTTTGCCTGGAAATCCAAGATATCAACCCAAAGAAATGAAGGATTTTTTTGGCTATGACAACCTTTACTTTGGTTTGGCGCAAGTAGAAATTGCCACATTGGAAGCGCTCGGAGAAATCGGCGTAATTCCTGCAGAAGAGATGGAATCGTTGACGCTGGAACTGAAAGAAAAACTTTTGGCAATTCCAACAAATCAGGTGGATAAAATTGAGAGGGAAATCACCCATCATGATGTTCGCGCTTGGATTAGAGAAGCTCAAGAAATAATGAATTGCGCTTTAGCCAGATGGGTTCATATTCCTCTCACCAGTTATGACGCTCTGGATACCGGAAGAATGATCCAATTTCAATCCGCCTACCAGAAAGCGCTTAAACCATCATTAAAAGAAGTTGTCTCTCTTTTGGCGGATTTAGTTGAAAAATTTGCGGGACAACTGCAAATTGGCAGAACACACGGACAACACGCCTTGCCAATAACTGTTGGATTTTGGCTAGCAACCATCCTTCAACGAATTCTCTATAATTGGCGCCAAATGGATATTTATTCTCGAGGGTTGGTCGGCAAGATTTCAGGAGCGGTCGGAGCTTACAATGCCCAAGTCGGACTCCGGTTAGAACAACGATGCGGCGATAAAACTTTTGAAGAACGGATTTTAGAAAAACTTAATCTAATCCCGGCAAAAATCAGCGCGCAAATTCTTCCGCCCGAACCGCTCGCCTATTTTCTCTTCTCGTGCGCTATGATGTCGGCCTCGCTTGGGCAGTTAGGAAGAGATTGTCGCCACTTAATGAGAACGGAAATAGCCGAAGTGATGGAATCCTTTGAAAAAAATCAGGTCGGCTCGTCCACTATGGCTCATAAGAGAAACCCGATTAATTTTGAGAATCTTGAAGGAATGTGGTTAAGAACAAAAAATGAATTCGGCAAAGTAATAGACACTCTCATCAGCGAGCACCAACGCGATTTGGTCGGCAGTTGCGTTGCCAGAGATTATCCTATTATTCTAATTAATCTCCAGCAACAGATTAATACTCTAACTAAAAAGAATAAAGAAGGAATTCCGTTTCTTTCAAGAATCGCGATTGACCCAGAGGCCTGCCAAAAAAATTTCGATATGAGCTCTAATCTTATTCTCTCTGAACCTCTATATATCGCTCTGCAAATGGCTGGCTACCAAAGAGATGCTCACGAATTGGTTAATAGAGTACTGGTCCCCGAAGCGAAAAAAACAAATTCGTCTTTAATTGAAGTATTAGAAAGATTGGCTAATAAAGATGAATACCTTCAAGAAGTGTTGGGAAAGATTCCTGAAGAAATTCAAGAACTTTTCCGACATCCCGAAAACTACATCGGCAAAGCCAAAGAAAAAGCGCGAGAAATAGCGCTCTCTGCCAGACGCCTAATAGAGTAAAAACCCAAAGAAGACAGAAAAGGAGACGCAAAATGAATTATGAAAAAGGATCACTGCTTAATGAAGGTAAAACAAAGAAAATTTGGGGCGTAAGGGATAACCCCGACATCGTGATTATTGAAAATAAGAAAGATATTACGGCCTTTGATGACCCAAGTTTTACCAAGGAATTTGAAACTAAAGCCATTTATTCTACCAACATTACCTGCCGCGTATTTGAACTTTTGCGGAAAGCTGGCATCCCCGCGGCTTATCAAGAACAGGTTTCGCCGACCGAATTTCTGGCCAAAAAATGTATTATGATTCCCTTGGAAGCGGTTGCTCGACGATTTGCCGTAGGAAGTTATCTCAAAAGACACCCTGAATTAACTCCAAGAGAAAATGAAACGCCTCATCGTTTCCACCGATTAGTTATTGAATTTTTTCTTAAGACCACCGAAGGGAAGCTGGTTATACCGGGATATGGGAAAATAGTACAAGGACTTGACTCACAAAAAGGCGAAGAAGATCCTTTTATTACCAACCCTTACGAAGCAGAATGGCGTCTTTTTCATTCAAAGAAACCGTCATGGGATTCTGAAGCAGATTTCAAAAAATCCGTTTCAGCAATTAAGATTCTAGGAAGTGATTTTAAAGAAAAAATCGGGCAGATGGAAAACATTCTCCGAAAAGTATTCTTAGTCCTTGAAGGCGCTTGGAATACTATGGGACTCCGAATGATTGATATGAAAATTGAATTCGGAATTACCGCCGACGGAAAACTTATAGTAGCCGATGTGATTGATAACGACAGCTGGCGGCTCCGCGACGCTAAATGGCAAGAATTAAGCAAAGAAGCGTTCCGCCAAGGAGAAGAACTTTCCGAAGTTGAAAAAAAATATGGAATTGTTTCTTCACTAATTGATCAAATCAGAATTCCTAAACAAGTTTTAATTTTCTGGAAAGGTTCAAAAAGTGATCTATCGCTCAATGTTCAAATCGTCCATTTTGACATTAATGAAATTATTTTATCCGGTCACAAATCTCCAAGAAAAGCCCTTGCTCAACTTGATAAGATTATCGGGAAATATCCTGACGGCGGAGTAATTATTGTCAAAGTCGGACGGAGCAACGGACTTGGACCTATGCTTGCAGCCAGAACAAACTGGCCTGTTATTGCTATACCAACCACAATTGAAGAATACCCTGAAGACATTTGGAGCAGTATCCGAATGCCATCTAATGTTCCTTTGTTGACTACCTGGCCGGAAAAAAATGCTTTCCTGGCCGCCCTAAACATCCTGGCGCAAAAAAATCCGCTGGTTTATATGAGAAGGCAAATGCAAATTGAGGAACTTGATATCTAAACTCCTCAAAACACAAACCAAAAAGGAAGAGCAAAATCGCTCTTCCTTTTTTTACCTAACGCTCGCGTATCCACCCGCTACGCCGTTTTTGGAAAAGACAATTTGCCATACTTGGTTTTTTCTCACCCTGAAACTGCCCGCGCACGCGAGCAAATAATATGACCACATTCTGTAAAACCTTTGGTCATAAATATTTTTAATTTTATCCCAATTATTTTTAAAATTCTGATGCCAAGCCATAAGCGTCTTGTCGTAATCAGCTCCAAAATTATGCCAATCTTCAAGCACAAACAAGCCCTTTGCCGCATTAATAATTTTTTCCGGCGAGGGAATGACAGAATTTGGAAAAATATATTTATTCATCCACGGGTCTGTCGCGACACGCGCTACATTTCTCCCAATAGTATGCAACAAAAACAATCCGTTATCTTTCAGACAGTTGCGCGCAACTTTCATATATGTCTGATAATTCTTGTAACCGACATGTTCAAACATGCCGATAGAAACAATACCGTCAAATTTTTCGGAAATATCCCTGTAATCTTGCAGCCGTATCTCAACCGGTAAGTTCTCGCATACTCGCCTGGCTAAATCGGCCTGCTCTTTGGAAACAGTGACACCGACCACTCGCGCCTCGTATTTTTCGGCGGCGTATTTGGCGAACCCTCCCCATCCGCACCCGATATCCAAAATCTTCATCCCCTCCTTCAGCCCTATTTTCCTGCAAACTAAATCCAACTTTGCCTCCTGCGCCTCATCAAGCGTTTTCGCGTCTTTCCAATATCCGCAACTATAAATCATTCTCTCATCAAGCATATTTTGATAAAGCGCGTTGCCGAGATCATAATGTTTTTCTCCAATTAAAAAAGCGCGCGATTTTTTTTGAAAATTGATTATTTTGGCCTTAAGCAAAATCCACAGGAGCCATTTGGAAATTTTAACTTTTTCGTCCAGTTTTGCCCCAAGAACCCTATAAAAAAACTCGTCAAGTGCCGCGCAATCCCACCAGCCGTCCATATATGACTCGCCCAAACCCAAAGACGCGCCCCCTAAAACCCTCTGATAAAACCTTTCGTCATGAACCCTAATATCCCGCGGCTCGCTCCCGCCCACTCTAACGCCCGCCTCGCCCAGCAAGGATTCTATTATCTCCCTCCCCCCGTTTTTTATTTTTTTACCTCCATAATTTCGCGTCATATTATTGAAAGCATTATAACACAAAAACAACCGCCCAGATAGCGATTGTTTTATTTACTTTGCTGGGGAGGAGGGATTCGAACCCCCGCTTTTCGCTTTCAAAGAGCGACGTGTTACCGCTACACCACTCCCCAAATTTTAAATTTTACTTACTATCCCCTCAACCCAACCCATCAATTTTCTGTTGAGATTTGTGCTTCTTTTCACCGTGATATCAAGTAGCCCAAAGTAATTATTGTTATCCACCTTACGATTGGTTTTTATATTATGCTTTTTGAATACGGTTTTTCTAAACCTGACTACGGGCACTCCAACAATTTTAGACCAATATTTTAAAGATTTTTCTTCATCGCCTGTCTCGTGAATATACAACCTCATATCCATATTCTTTTTGGAAACATTACAAATTTCAATAAGCCATTTAAGAAAAATCTTTATCATTCTTGGATCTGAATTGCTAAATCTTAACCCTTGAGAAACATTTGTTTCCTTTTGTTTTGACCCTTCCGCCCAATACAGCGCTATTCCAATTAGAAATAACTCCTTTTTACCAATCTTTTTTATTTCCTTTCCGGCTAAAGTTTTTATCTCTTCTGTGGCTCTGATTCTATTTTCGCGACATGTTTGTTGCGCTTTTTTTTGGGCCAATTTTCTTTTTTCAGTAAGTCGTTGTCGCTGCCTTTTGGCTAATCCTATTTCACGAAGCCAAACCGACAATGTAGATTTGGCTACTGGCACCAATCTCAAAATTTCGTTATACGATAATCCCTTTTTTCTTAACACTATTGCTTTTTGTTTTTCTCTCGTTTTTGAAATCATGAACCATGGATATATTGTCTCCATTATACATCTGTGGTTTTGATAAATCAAGCCGAATTTTCTCCGCAGCATTCCACTACTGCCAGTTCTAAAGGCAGTTGGGGGAAGTCGGCGGATTTTACTTCGTTTTCGGCTTGGATGAAGAGACGGATTGTTTTGATTAAATCCGGCTGGGAAAACTTTTCTCCCTGTCCTGTTATAACATCCAACTGCTCCTTGGTCAATTCTATAGCAATCAGTTTCGCTAATTCGGGGTCAACTTTCAAAATCATCATTTTTCTCAAATAGTTAATGAACGATTTCGTGAATTGGACCGGGTCGTATCCTTTGCCAAAAATTTCGTTAATATGATGAATCGCTTCCGAATTTTTCTTCTCCGCCAAAAAGCCCGCCAACTCCTGAACCGAACGAATATCAACCACTCCTAAAATATCTTGAACTTCTTTCAGCGTAATCTGCTTGTCTTCCATGGACATAATCTGCCCGAGCAAACTTTCCCCGTCGCGCATCGCCCCGTCGGCGTTAAGGGCGACCAATTCAAGCGCTTCTTTTTCAATCGCCACCTTTTCCTGTTTGGAAATCCAAGCCAAGCGTTCAGTAATTTTTTCCAGAGTTAATTTGTAAAAATCAAATCTTTGACAGCGGGAAATAATCGTCTGGGGGATTTTTTGAATTTCAGTCGTAGCGAGAATAAAAATCGCGTGCGCAGGCGGCTCCTCTAAAGTTTTAAGCAAGGCATTAAAGGCCGGCTGGGTGAGCATGTGAGTCTCGTCGATGATAAAAACTTTGTATTTTAATTTACTCGGACTAAATTGTATCCCGTCGCGCAACTCTCTAATTTCGTCAATCCCACGATTAGACGCCGCGTCAACTTCAATCAAATCCATTGACTTGCCGTTATTAATTTCTACGCAAGCAGGACATTTACCGCATGATTTATGACATGTTCTATTTTCACAATTAACCGCCTTGGCGAGCAGACGGGCAATTGTCGTCTTCCCCGTCCCTCTCGGTCCGGTAAAAAGATAAGCGTGCGCGACCTTATCCATTGCCAAAGCATTCGTCAAAGTTCTAACGACATGCTCCTGCCCCGCGACCTCCTCAAAACTCTTCGGCCGATATTTTCGATACAAAACTAAATTTGACATATACAAAACTATTACCGCTTAAAGACAATAAACTTATACCCCGCGAAATTCCAGACCAGCGAAATACCCGTCGCGACGACCTTGGCTAAATTCGCCCAAAGTTCCGCGCTCAAGCCGAACATCGGCGAGACCAAAGTCGTAATAACATAAACCACAGTCGTGTTAAGCGCCATCCCAACCAGTGTAATCGCGACAAACTGCGCAAATTCCCCCGCTTTTTTCTCTGTTTCCCCGGCGCGGAAAATCCAAAACTTATTCCAGAAAAAGCTGTTGATGACCGCCACCGAAAAAGAAACCGCGTTTAACAGAATAATATACTTCCCGCTATAAATCCCCGTCTGCCACATCAGCAAATTCAAAATCGCGAAATCAATCCCCGTATTCAAAAACCCAATCAAAACAAATTTGCTAAACTGAACAACCAACTTTTTGTATTTTTCGTTTAATAAAAACATAAATTTTTAGTTTCATCCCTATATCTCGGGGGCTTTCTCGACCTTGAAAACAAGCCCTTCTTGTAAAATTACTTTATCACGGCGTTTGATTTTATCCTCTAAAAACAACCGTGCCAACTCGCTTTCCACTTTGTCTTGAATCACCCTCTTCAGCGGCCGCGCTCCATAAAGCGGGTCAAACCCAGCCAAAGCCAATTCCCGCGCCGCCTCTTCTTCAACTTCAAAAACAACGCCCTTTTCCGCCAACTGCTCCCGCGCGCTGTTTAAAAACAATTTTGTAATCTCCGTCACATTCTCAACCGAAAGCGGCTTAAAAAGTATAATCTCATCAAAGCGATTCAAAAATTCCGGCTTAAAATCCTTCAATAAGACCTTTTCCTTCAACTCCCTGTAGATTTCTTTATAATCAACCGCTCGCCTGATTTGCTGCTGAACAAATTGTGTCCCCGCGTTTGAAGTAGCGATTAAAATCACATTTGTAAAGTTAATCGTTTCTCCCGACGCGTCAGTCAACCGCCCATCGTCCATTACTTGTAAAAACAAATTCAAAATATCCGGATGCGCCTTCTCTATCTCGTCCAAAAGCAAAAGCGCGTATGGCTGTCTCTTGACCGCTTCCGTTAAATATCCTTTATTCACGCCCTCTTCCGTCCGAAAACCAATCAGCTGCCGCAAACTTCTCTTTTCCTGATACTCGGACATATCTAATCGTATCATCCTCTTTTCATCGCCAAAATAAACGCGCGCCAGTGTTTTCGCCAATTCTGTTTTTCCCACGCCCGTCGGTCCGACAAAAAGAAAATTGCAAATCGGTTTTTTCTTTTCCTGCAATTGAAGACGGCTCCGTCTTAAAGCGTTCCCCACCGCTTTAACCGCTTCTTCTTGGTTAACCATTCTCCGATGAATTAACTCCTCCAATTGAAGCAGTTTTTCTTTTTCCGTTTCCATCACCTGTCCCAATGGAATTTTGGTCTTTCGCGCGACTAATTCAACAATGTCTTTCTCGCCGACTTGGCTTCCCACCCCTCCCCGCTGTCTAACAACATACGCTGATTCGGTTAACAAATCAATTGCCTTGCCTAAAAGCGCTTTTCCGTAAAGATATTTATCCGCCAAATCAACCGCTCGGTCCAGCGCGTCAACCGAGAAAAAAACATTAATCGCTTTTTCAATAACAAAAATTTTAGTAACTAAAATCCGCCAAAGAAGATTTCTGGACGGCTCAGCTAATTCAATTTTATTCAAAACCCGACCCAATATTTTACCCTCAATTTTAGAAGAAAACCCATTTAGCGAAGCGGTCCCGATAAAAAAGAAGGCGTAATTATCCAGCGCCGAAGCCAAAATCTCCGCGAAATCCAAACCCGTTTCTTTGCTTTTCAAACCAGCCAAACTATCCACATCGTCAATGACTAAAACAATATTCCCCGCCCGATTAACCTCAAAAATTATTTTCCTCAAATACTCCTCGCCCCTCTCGCTCGCCTCGCTCAATCCGACCAAACTTCCCAAATCCAATTTAATTAATCTTTTGTCTCGCAGAAGTTTTGGAACATTTTCCTCCACCATCATTTGAGCTAATTTTTTCAAAACGGCCTTTCTCCCCACCTCGCTCTGCCCAACCAAAACCGCGCCCACTTTCCCCAGACCAAAAAAATTAAAAATTTCCTCTATCTCTTTATCCCTGCCCAAAACCATTTCAAATCCTCCCTGTCGAGCCATAAAAGTCAAGTCATAACTAACTCTGTCCAAAAGAGGCGTTAAGGCGGCCGTCATCGCCCGATTTAATTTCCCTTTTGGCTTAAAGAGCCGTTTCCAAAAAAACATTTTTTCGCGTTTTTCAATTTCCTCATCCAGACGCGCCCATTCAACTACCCGTTCAATTTCTTCCGAACTTATGCCAAATTCGTCAAAAATCATCCCAACTAAATTTTTTCGTCGGCTAATCGCCCAAAGAATATCCAAAGAATTTATTTTTCGCCTCTCGTTTTTTAACGCAAAAAGATAAGCGTCAAAAAATATTTGTTTAAAGTCAGACGCTATTTTAGGTCCTAAAATCCCCCCTTTCTCTTTTGTCTTTGGAAAAAAAGAAGAATTTTCAAGAACCGATTTCGTTTTTTGAACGACATCCTTCGGCTCGCAATTAAGCCGCTTAAGAATTTTTTTGAACTCTTTGTTTTTTAAGAAAACATAAAAAATGTGGATTGGACGCAAAGAAGAATATCTTTTACGCTCGCAAAAAATCCAAGCGCTCTCCAACGCCTTTCGCGCCGAACCGTCCAAAAAAGAAGACACTTCAATTTTATCATCATCTGGCTTAAGCAGTTCGCTTGTTCTAATTTTGCCCCCCGTCTTTTTCTTCCGCCAAAGATAGAAAAGAAACATATCAGCGAATAAAGATAAGGATGATAGAACAAAAATTCCATAAATCCCGAACAAAACTAAAAAAATAACTATTAACCAACCCAAAACAACCTTTAATCGCCTCAAAGCAATAGCCAAAACGCCCAAGCCGGGCTCAAACCTAAAATCCGTATTTTGAATATCAAGTTCAGACATAAATTTATATCATTCCCCAAACAGCCAAAAGAGGCAAAAGCGGCCACAGCGCAAAAGCAATCGTCCAAAAAACAAACAAAAAAACAAAAAAGAGCGAGCGCCAAAAAATCTGCCACGAGCGAACAAATAAACTTAAAACATAAGCGTCCCAGCCGCGCTCCCCGTACATCGGTCTAAAAAAATTCTCAAAAAGAATTCCCAAAGCCAATCCCCGCCAGCCGCCCTTAATCCGCCGCCAACAAAAAACAGCCGCCTCCTTCAACCCCTCGCCATACCACCATATAGGGAAGTAGACAACCAACCAAAAAGCGTCTAAGAATAAGTTTTTGAAAAATTTCATATTAATTAGGGGGCTGCCCCCTGCGTCCTTAACTCTTATACCTCTCCCCAATTTCCCTCTCAACCATCACCTTATCCCTCCCGTATTTCAGCCGCGAAAGTTCCTTGATCGCTTCGGCGGTTTCCGCGTCGCCCTTTTCGGGCGGGTAGGTCGCAATACTGAACGGCTTGGATGTCTCGTTATTAAGCATTAATTTAACATAAGCGTTAAAATTACCCACATTAATCAAATCATTCGCGTCAAAAATCGGCTCAAACTGCTTCACTAAAAATTCCGCGTCCTCCGCGCCAACCCGAAAACTCGCCATTGAGCCAACATTTCCAAAAACCGCGTCGCGAATCCCTTCGGTTAATTGCCCAATAAACTGATGAGCGAGAACCAAGCAAAGCCGATATTTTCGCGCTTCCGAAAGAATAGTTGAAATACTATCTGTGGCGAAATTTTGAAACTCATCCATATATAAATAAAAATCTTTCCGTTCCTCTTCCGCCATGTCAATTCTTGAAAAAGCCGCAATCAGCAATTTGCCCGTGACAATTAAACCGAGCAAAGAACTATTTGTATCCCCCAATTTCCCCTTGCTTAAATTAACGAGCAAAATTTTCCGCTCATCCATAATCTTCCTAAAATCAAGCGAACTTTCCGACTGTCCGATAATCGGCCTCATATAATCATTGGCGATAAAAATGTTAAATTTAGAAGTGATATAAGGAACCATATTCGCCAAAGACGCGTCGCCACCCGCTTTTTCCGCTTCCTTTTCCCAAAAATCCTTGACCACAATATTCCCGCATTTCGCCAGTAATTTATCGCGAAAATTCTTATCAGCCAAAACCTTCGGCACTTCCATCAGAGTAGATTTCTCATTCGGGTCGTCCATTAAAAGCAAAAGCGCGTTGCGAGTATATTGCTCAAACATCGGCCCGCCGGTCGTTTTCATATCATAAAGTTTGTCAAAAATATTCATTAACTCATTCACGGCAAAGGTTTTCTGCTCTGGATAAGCCGGGTCATACTCAAGCATATTCAAGCCCAAAGGCCTCCCCAAATCAGAAGGGTCCAAAACAATTACATCTTCCGCTCGCTCGCTTGGAACCAACGCTAAAATTTTCTCAACCAAATCGCCGTGCGGGTCAAGAACGCACACGCCCCGCCCTTCTTTAATGTCCTGTATCGCCATATTCTGCATAAAAGCCGATTTTCCGGTTCCGGTCTGTCCAATTGTATAAAGATGCCGCCTCCGGTCGTTTTCCTGCAGACGAACTACCGCCTCTTCGCCGCGATAAGCGTTCTTGCCTAAAATTATCCCCTCTTTAGGCAAATTCGCGGGCGGAGCCGCCTGTCCCGATTTCAAAAACTTAACCTTGGGCGTCTCCAAAGACGCGGTTGGAAAATGAAAAATACTCGTCAATTCCTCCGTCCCTAAAAGCATCGCCCGCTTTTTGTTAAAAAGGCGAAAAGAAAATTCGTAAATCAATTTTTTTAACTCCCGCCCCTTCCGCAACCTAACCGACTTTAACTGGTTCATATCCGAAGCGTTAAATTGCGCGAAAACCGATTCTAAATGCCCCAAAATCTCCTCCGCTCTCTTTAATTCGCCAGCCGAAACAAGCAATCTGACATTCGTCTCAAACCCCGCCTTGCCCGCCTTGTTTTCTATCGCTTTAATCACATCTTCCTGTCCTGGAGTGAGCGACGGTTTTTCTTCCGCCATCTCTCCTTCTTTTTTAGGCGGCTTAATGCTCGCCCTAAAATCCTTAATAATTTTGACTAACCAATTTCCGCCCTTCTCCGATTTCGCCGCTGAAAAACTCTTTCCCTTTTGCATTTCTCGCGCGATGCCTCGGCTTAAATTTTGCCATTTTGGAGAAGTTGGTCTAATAACAATCTGAATTGCCGCCCCCTCCCCTTCTTTTTCTAATTTGCTCAAAGCATTCGTAATCTCGTTGAGCGGGTCAACTTCCAAATTTTGATAAGTCCTAAAAGGCAAAACAAAACTTTGAGCCAGTTTTAAATACGAGCCAACCGCCGCCCCTTTTGGATTAAAAATATTATAATCGTCGCTTTCTTCAACCGATGCTTCTGGGTAAAGCCCGTGAATTTGTTTTTCAATAATATTTTCATAACGCCGTGGCGCAGCCAAATAAAAAGAAATTTCCTCGCCCACCCGCGGCGTCGCGATTTCAAACGCCAAATACGGCTGACCATAAATAAAAATATCCTTTGTTTCTCGGATATTGCTCAAGCCGTTATAAAGCTGTTCCATGACCGCGACAATTTCCTTCTCACTCTTCGGCGCGCCGCCCTCCTCTTTTTTAACTTTTTTAGGCAAGGAAATCAAAAAAAGACGCATATTTAAAGACCGCGTAATCCGCCCTTTATTTTTAAGATGCATTACAAAAACCGCCGCCCCCAAGCCAACCACGCTTAGAGCAAGCAAAACGGTAATAAGTAAAAGAATTTGACTTAACGGCATATATAAGGGGACAGTCCCTCGCCGCGAGGGACTGTCCCCGTCTTAGTTAGATCTCCTTTAGCTTCCCCTCTTTAATCAACTCTAACTTATCTAATGTATCGTGAAATTCATCAAGGACAAAAGCGTTATCCAACTCCTTCGCCACTCCAACAGCAAAATCAGGCCCCTCTTCAAGAGCCAAATTCCGAAGCGCCTCAATCTGTTCCTGAACGCCCAATTTGCTAATCTCTTCAACTTTCTTGCCACGCTTCGCCTTGTCCTCCTTCGCCGAGGCTTTGGCGGACAAGTCATCCGCGGGCGGCGCTGGTTTTACCTCTTCAATAACTTCCTGCTTTACTTCTTGCTTTACTTCTTGCTTTACTTCCTGTTCAACTTTCTCAACCTCAACTTCCCGAGGGGACAGTCCCTCGGGACGAGGGACTGTCCCCGTCTCAACCGGCTCCGTCTCAACCTCCCCAATTGACTCTTTATATTTGTCCATAATTTTACAAAGGGGGCTGCCCCCGCAGCGGGGGCAGCCCCCGTCTTAGTTTATCGTCCCTTTTATCTCCTCCTTAAACTCCCGAACCACTCCTTCAACCATCGCGTCATAATCGCTAATCTTCGTCCTTAAAAACTCTGCAATCTTATCCGGATCATCCGTCTCCCTTAACTTCTCAAACTCAACCCTGTCCTCGTCCGACAGTAATTCAAGCGTTTTGACGGTAATCCGCTTCAAAACCGACTCTGTCATCACCGTCAAAAGCTCCGCCTGCTTCTCCTCCGACAACCCCGCCAAACCCAACTCCTCAATAATACTTTGTTTTATTTGTTGTGTATCCATAATTTTTTTCATGGGGGCAGCCCTCGCCGCGAGGGCTGCCCCCATTTTAGTTTATCGTTCTTAAAAACCGACTTACTGACATTTGTTTTATATTCGCGCTTGGATTAAACCCGCGAATAAATTCAGCTAATTTAATTTGTCTATTAAACTCAATCGCGCCTAATTTTCCATCTGAAGGCAGCCCAATTGCTTTCGCGCCTCCTGGCTGGTTAAATATCTCCCATGCTTCTTTGCTTGAAGGAATTTTTTCAAGTAATTCGCTCACTTTAACGCTCTTAATCGCTTCGTATTCGGCTTTACTAAAGCCGAACGCCTTAATATGCGCCATTTCATTTTCTAAAAACGGGTCAACTCCTTCCTCTGGTAATTCTGGTTGCGCTTCTAAATATGTCTTAAATCTCTGATCATCTAAATTTATCTCAACTCCTTTATTAGTCAAAATCTCATCTATCTTCCCTGAAGTCAGTTCCTCGCCCGGATGCGCCGCCGTCCAGTCGCCCAATATTTTATCGTTATTTGTAATATTTTCCAAAGCCGCTTGCTTTAAGGCGCTTGCATCCCCAAATATTTCATCCATCCCCGCTTTATCCTCAAAAATGCTTGAAAAATCAATTTTCTGCCCCACTTTAATTTTATCAATATCCTCCAATCCAAACTTACCCGGATCAGCCGCTATTTTACCCTTAATCGCGTCAATCAAATATGTTTTCCTCGCCCCATCCAGCCCCGCGAATTTCTCTCCATAATTTTTTGCCAACTGCTCCTCCGCCATTTTCCAAACCGAATCCCCTTTCCCCGCCACTTCCACGAAACCGCCGCCCGTTTCCATCGGCGCGCTTTCAGGAACAACCTTCGCTTCGGGGACTGTCCCCTCTGCGGGGACAGTCCCCTGATTCTCCACCGTTGGCGCCGCTTCCGCCCCAAGACCCACCTTCTCCTTCGCCCAATCCGCCCACTCATGAGGAATAACATTTCCCAACGCCTTAGCCGTCCACCCCGAAGCGATCAAAGCGCCCATTGACCCGGCCAGCGCGAAGCGCCGATATTTCTCCCATTTCTTCCCGCCTTCCAATTCAAGCAATTTTTCGTCTAATTTTTTATCCCCATTCTTTATGCTCTCCATCAACTTGTCCGCGAATTCAGCCGTCACTTCCTTCCCCGCTTTTTTCTCTTGGCTTCTCTTAATCAATCCTTCAAGACCAACCGCCGCCGCTGAACCGCCCAAAACTCTCTGAAACCACCTGCCCGCCACAACTCCCGTCACCATTGCCGCGCCCGCCGCTCCGCCAACCGCGCCCGCCGCCACGCCTCCCGCTAGCAAACCAGCCGAAAGCATTAGTTTGTATTTCAAAGGCATCTTCCGATACTTCTCAACTACTTTTTTAGAAATATTCAAAACTTTTTCAAACCTTGACGCCCCGCCTCTTAATTCCAAATCCAATTCCGTTTTTTTGTCATACAATTTATTCGCCTCCGCCGCGATTGTTTCTATAATAATATCTTTTTCGGATCCGGAATCCAGTATCTCCGCTCTCCGCGCCTTTAACGCTTCAAAATACCTCCCCTTCGCCTCCGCGTATTCCTTCCCCGCGTTCCCGCCATCTTTTTCAAAATCTTCTTTCGTCTTTTTTTCTTTAGAAAACTTTTTCTTCGCTCTAATATATTTCTCCGCCATCAAATCCACTTTCGCAAACTCTCCCCGCGCCTCCTCTAAAATCTCTGTCGCTGTCTTTTCTTTCTCTATTTTCGCTTCTTTTTCTTTGTCAGCAACCAGCTCTTTCTCCATCTCTTCTATCTCGTCTTTGTTTTCATCTTCAAATGTCTTATCAATTATTTTTTGATTCTCTTCGCTAATAGAGGACAGTCCCTCGCCGCGAGGGCTGCCCTCGTCTTTGTTTACTTTTTTTAATTTTTTTAATTTTCTCGCTTCAACTTTCTTCACTTTTTTCGTCTTGTCCTCCAAACTGCCCGCTATATTTTTCTTAACCAGCGCCGGCTGGTCTTCCCATTTCCTTACCACCTTCGCCACCTCCGATGTATCCGAGCGCTCAAAAATCTCCGCCCCAAAAGCATGATTTACTAATTCTTCCGCATCCTTCTCATATTTTTTATCTTTATCGTCCATAAAATTATTATACCATACTAATACTCATACTCCCAAACGACCAGCCCGTTTCCGTCCCTTAAAATAACCTTATCGCTCACATTATTTAAAATATCAATTGACTTGCCCAAAAAAACCCTCCACTCATCGCCAAAAAAATCAACCTCCAAATAGTGGTCGTTATAGCAATACGCGTAATTAAACTGCTCGTTCAAAAACGCGACACATGTATTGTCAACGCTAACCTCATAATTGCTGGAATAATCGGGTATTTCGCACTCGTCTAAATCGTCAATAAAAGAGCGGCAGGCTGTTTTCAAATGACTGTATTCCGACGCGTCAAAAACGGGGCAATCCTCATTCAATGATGGATAAAACTGCTCGCTTTGGTCTAAATATCCCGCGCATTTGTTGGTTCTAAAATCTATTCCCTGGGGACTTATCCCGACAGAGATAATAACCTCATCATCAGGAGCCAATTCCACATCCGCGGGAGTGCTCGCCGAAAAAGGATACCGCAATTTATGAATCGCTTGCGGAATGTCCGCCGTTTCGTTGCTTGTCTCAATCGTCCATCCACCCATATTAACTGCGTTATCGCTTTCATTAACTAAAACCAAATAATCATTTTCAAAATCGTCTTCGTCGTAAGAAATATCGTCAATTTCCACGGCTCCATAATTAGACGAAACCCCTATTTGAAAACTCCAAGAAGCCGGACTGTGGTCAACATAACCCTCTTCATTCATCGCCCGGACAAAAAAGGTAAATGCCCCATTCCAACCCGACAAATCATACTCCTTAACATAATCATCGCCCTCGCCTTCCCACTCATCGTCATACCCTGACAAATATGTTTCAAACTCCAGTTCGCTTACATCGCCCAAAGGATTAGTTCCTGTGTATGTAAAAGAAATGTCAGTACTCTCTATCGCCTCGCCTTGCGACGGACCGCTCAAAATACTTGTTTCCGGATATCGGTTCGGCTCCGACAATGTTAAAGAAGCGCCCTCATCAAAATCGTCCAAAACATCATCGTCAACGCTAATAATATATTTCCACCCAAAACCATTCCCCGTAAAAATGCCCGGGCTGGGAATCCATCGTTTCTTCCCCAACTCAATCAAATAGACCTCGGGACCGGAGCCCTTTAATAAACTTCCGTCTGGATAATCCTCCCCGTCATCCCAATCTTCACTCCGCGGATAACTCCCCACAACCGAATTCGTGTATGTCTTAATATTCTCCCAAATAAAATTAAAGACCGAGAATGTCTCCGGGTCGGGAATCCAATGCCTCGTTCCTTTCTCCAATAAATACACCTCTGGCCCGCTTCCCTTTATTAGGTCCAGCTTTGGTAAAAACGCGTTCGCAAAAAAAGGCGCGGCAAAAAGAACCAAAAACAAAAAAACAAATTTTAATTTCCCTTTTTTATCAAACATTACATTATCCACATTGATTTTAACATAAAACATAATGTATAATCAACATAACTAATCCCCAATGAAAGAAATTCAAGGTCAGACCCTTTTATGGCTTTCTTCTGCGACGAGCGCTTTAGATTTTTCTGATACGCGTGGGGCGCCCTTTAGGGCTAAAGCGTTCGGAAAAATCTAAACGCGAGTATTTATGTTTATGAAAAAAAATAAAACAATTATCCTTCTCCTTCTCATCCTATCTATCGCGACATTTTTACGCGTTTGGCAACTTGATAGCGCGCCGCCTGGACTTTATCCTGATGAAGCCATGAACGCCAACGATGCCCTAACATCATTAAATAATAATCAATTTAAACTTTTCTACCCAGAAAACAACGGCCGCGAAGGTCTTTATTTTTGGCTCATCGCCCTTGCTTTTAAAATATTTGGCGTTTCAATCTGGTCCCTGCGTTTTACTAGCGCCATCATCGGAACTTTAACTGTCTTAGGAATTTACTTACTAACCAAAGAACTATTTTCAAAAAAAATCGCTCTTCTCTCTTCATTTTTTCTCGCCATCTCTTTTTGGCACATCAATTTCAGCCGCATCGGCTTCCGCGCCATTCTCGTCCCATTCTTAATGTGCTTCTCTTTTTATTTCCTCCTCCGCGCGTTTCGCAAAAACAATATTCTTAACTATATTTGGGCTGGAGTATTTTTTGGTCTCGGTTTTTACAGCTATATCGCCTTTAGGGTGGCTGTCATTTTCTTAGGTATTATTATTTTAACGCAAATTATTAAAGATATGAGATGGTCTAATCTTTGGAAAATAGGTTTATTTCTAGTTGTTATTTTTATTGTCGCTTTGCCTATTGGTATCTATTTTCTCAACAACCCTCTGGATTTCACAGGAAGAACTGGCGGGGTCTCTATTTTTTCAACGGAACAACCGCTATTAGAATTCGGAAAAAGCGCCGTTAAAATATTCTTTATGTTTAATGTCTTCGGCGATTGGAACTGGCGGCATAATTACGCTGGCTCGCCAATGCTTGTTTGGCCCATAGGCATCCTTTTTATATTAGGAATGATTTCAACGATTAAAAAACTTTTCTCGTCTGAAAAATACCAGTCCATTTTTTTATTGAGCTGGTTCGCGGTTATGCTCCTGCCAGCTATTCTCACCTATGAAGGAATGCCTCATGCCCTTCGCGCTATTGGAATTATCCCAGTGGTATATATAATATCCGCTTTGGGCGGCTTTTGGTTATTTGAAAAACTGTCATTAGCAAAAATGAAAAGCGCTAAATATCTTGCCGCTTTTTTGCTTATTTTTATTATCTTATACCCAGGCTTCAGAAACTTTAACAAGTATTTTTTTGACTGGGCAAAAAAACCAGAAACCGCCATGTCTTTTTCTAATGATTATGTAAAAATTGGCGAATACCTCAACTCTCTTCCTGACCAAGTAAAAAAATATGTCATCGTCAATGAAAAAGGAACTCCTTATTATGGGCTCTCAATCGCCGCCCAAACGCCAATTTTCATTGAAAGCGCAAAATTCGGAAAGCCGCGCGCTACTTATCTGCCATGGCAAGAAATCGGACAAATTGAAATTTCTCCCTACAAAACTGTCATTTTAACTCTTTATAACCACCAGGCCTTTGAGGAACTTCAAAAAATGTTCCCTCAAGGAAAAATAAGACAAGACGAACCCTATCGGTTTGAAATAGAATAAAATAGAAAAATAAACAAAAAGATATGTCTAACCGTTTTACCTACGCCATCGCGTTCCTTCTTCTAATAATCTCTTTTACCCTCTGCTTTTTTACTCTCTTTGACGATTGCTGGACCTTTGACGAAACCGCGCACATCGCGTCCGGTTATTCTTATTTAACTCAACACGACTTTCGCCTCAATCCAGAACACCCGCCGCTCATTAAGGACTTAGCGGCCGCGCCTCTCTTGTTTCTTAATCTCAACTTTCCCAAAGAACATTCTGCGTGGCTCCAAGAAGGAGACCCTGTCTGGTGGCTTCAATTTGATTTCGCCAGCCAATTTTTATACCAAGCCGGCAACGACCCAGACCAAATCCTCCTTTTCGCGAGAATACCAATGATTTTATTATTTCTTTTCCTGGCTTGGTTTGTCTTTTTTTGGACAAAAAAACTTTTTGGCAACAAGACCGCCCTGCTATCCCTTTTCTTCATCGCGTTATCTCCCACTTTTTTAGCCCATGGAAGATTAGTCACAACTGACATCGGAGCCGCTTTAGGAACAGTAATCGCAACTTGCGTCTGGTTAAAATTTTTAAAAAAGCCATCTTGGAAAAATGTTCTTTTAGCCGCTTTTATTTTAGGCATTTCTTTGCTTCTTAAATTTTCCCTGATTTTACTAATTCCATTCTTGGGCATTATTACTCTTTTTTACGCCTGGGTTTACAAAAAACCCTTCCTAAAATATATCGCCCTCTCCACGCTTATCGGTTTAATCGCTTTAATTTTTGTTATCTGGCCCATTTACCAAGCGCATACATTTAATTACCCTGTCCAGCAACAACTCAAAGACACTGTCTTTCGGCTTGAGAGCGCGTCTGCTCCTGAATTTATTGCAGAACCGCTTCTTTGGATGAGCGATAAACCAATCTTGAGGTCTCTTAGCCATTACTTTACTGGAATAGTAATGACTGTTAGCCGCGCTGGCGGAGGCAATACCACATTCTTTATGGGACAAATGTCCGCCGAAGCGTGGAAAAGTTATTTCCCTATTGTTTATCTAATCAAAGAACCGCTACCATTTCACATTCTCACCCTCCTTGCCCTAATCTGGTCCCTTTATTCAATTTTTAGAAAAAAGAAAATAGCAGTCAGAAAATTGCTTTCCAAGTATTTTACGGAATTCGCTATGTTCATTTTTCTAATTATTTACTGGACTGTCAGCATCAAAGGCAATCTCAATATTGGAGTAAGACATCTTTTGCCGGTCTTCCCTTTTACTATTATTTTAGTCAGTCGCGCTACTATTTCGTGGTTAAAAGAACCCGCCTTAAAAATTAAATATATTTTTGTCGGACTTCTTCTTCTTTGGCAAGCCGTTTCAGTTATCCAAATCTATCCCAGTTTCCTCGCCTACTTCAACGAATTAGTCGGAGGTCCAGCCAACGGATATGAATTTGTGACGGATTCCAACATTGATTGGGGTCAGGACCTAAGGCGTTTAACCGCTTTTGTTGAAGAAAACAAAATAGATAAAATTTATCTTAATTATTTCGGCGGCGGCTCCCCAACCTATTATCTCGGCGCTCGATACCAAAAATGGGACGCCAAACAAAAACCAGACCAATTGCCGCCAAACAGCTGGCTCGCCATCTCCATCAACGAACTGCAAGGAGGAAGAGCAACCCCTGTCAAAGGATTTGACCAAAAAACCGACTATTACAACTGGCTCAACCGATACGAACCAACAGCCATCATCGGCCACTCCATTTTTGTTTATCACTTATAATACACCCTTCCCTCTATCCTTAAATCCACATACTCTAAAGCGGCCAATCCCTCTTCCGTTTCGTTTTTTAAAATAACCTTGAGCGCGTCGATTTGCGAAATAGCCGGAACAGACGGATTAAAATAAATCTGCCAGCCCTGAATAGTCGTTGCTTTCAATTCTTCATCCGAAACAAATTCAAAATCGCGCGCGTCGGGAAAGACCTTTTTGGCGGTTAAAATAAAATCAATCACCCTTGGCGGAATAACTTCGTCTCTGATTTTCGCCGAATTATTTTCGCCATAAATATTAAGAACTAAATTGCCTCCGATAAGAGGCGACTCCCGAAAAATCACGCCCTCCCGATCAATCTTAAAACAATCCCCAATCTCCCCAGGGGACAGTCCCCCGTCCGCGGGGGCTGACCCCGTTGTAGCTAAATTGTCCTCATCACTAAGGGACAGTCCCTCGTCGCGAGGGACTGTCCCTGTCTTAGTTATCACACACCAAATCCCGACACTCTCCCTCTCCCCTATTTTAATCTCCAAAACAGAAGGCATTTTTTTCAAAACATTGACCAGCCGAATTTCAGGAAACCTTTCCAGAATCCTTTTTTCAATTTCCTCCGTCGGCGCCAAAAAAACGCTTTTTAGCGGAATAAAATAAAAAATCTTTTCTTCTAAAACCCTTTTCGCGATTTCTTCTATCTCTGCGGATGAATAATACATCGGCTCCTTGCCATCCGCCGCCTCAACTTTAATTTCACCCACCCAAAAAAAAGGCGACCAGACCAAAAAATAAGCCAAGCCGCCTATCAAACAAAAAAACAGTCCCAAAAAAACAAACTTTTTAAGGGACTTTTTTTTCTTTCTTTTAATCATTAATTTACAAGGTCAGACCTTTTATTTCTTTCAGAACCTCTGACTTTTTTAGTTTCTTTTTCGCAGCAAGCACTTTAGATTTTTTTGATACGCGTGGGGCGCCCTTTAGGGCTAAAGCGTTCAAAAAAATCTAAATGCGAGCGGTCCCTCCCATAAACTTCCGCAAAACCTCCGGAACAACAATCCCCCCATCCTTCTTCTGATAATTCTCAATAATAGCGATCAAAATCCGCCCCATCGCGAAAGCCGTCCCATTTAAAGTGTGAACAAATTCCGTTCCCTCTTTCCCGCGATAGCGGATATTCAAACGCCGCGCTTGCCAATCAGTACAGTTGCTCGCCGAATGCGTTTCTCTGTATTCGCCTTGCCCGGGCATCCACGCTTCAATGTCCCACTTTTTCGCCGCCGGGTCGCCCAAATCGCCCGAACAAATATCAATCACTCGATAAGGAATTTCCAACATTTTCATCAACTTTTCCTCCAACGAAAAAATTAAATTATGCTCGTCCTTTGATTTATCGGGATGACAAAAACTAAACATTTCCACTTTATCAAACTGATGAACTCTCAAAATCCCCTTTGTGTCTTTCCCGTACGCCCCCGCTTCGCGCCGAAAACAAGTTGAAAATCCGACATATCTTTTGGGCAAATCCTTTTCTTCAAAAATCTCGCCGCTATGCATCGCTCCGATTGGCTGCTCGGAAGTGCCAGTCAAATACAAATCGTCTTTTTCTAAGTGATAAACCTCATCCGCTCCTCTGTCCAAATAACCCATTCCTCGCATAGGCGCGTCTTTCAGTAGGACGGGCGGAATAACAGGAATAAATCCTTCTTTGCCTAAAACCTCAAGCGCCAATTGGATCAGCGCGAATTCCATCAAAACCGCTTCGCCTTTCAAATAGCCAAACCTCGTCCCGCTAACTTTTGCTGCCCGCGCGACATCAACAATGTCCAATTTTTCGGCAATTTCCAAATAATCCTTCGGCTTAAAATCAAATTTTCTCTTTTCCCCTTCTTCTCTTAAAACTTTGTTATCTTTATCGCTCGCCCCCTCAATCACATCGTCAAAAGGCAGATTAGGAACCTGCCTCATTAATTTATCAAACTCCTTCTTAACCGCATCCAACCTCGGCTCCAACTCTTTAATCTCTTTCTTTATCTCCTTCGCTTTTTCACGCAAGTGTTCAACGTTCAGGGTTGAACATTTATTCCTCTCTGCTTTCAACGCCTCAATCTTCCCCATCAACTCCCGTCGCTCCCCATCCAATTCCAAAAGCCGCTCCAAATCAACCTCCGCCTTCTTCCGACGGCACCCCTCTTTCACTTTATCTAAATTGTCCCGAATAAATTTAATATCCAACATATTTTTTCATAATCCCGTTCGGCTTTGGTAAAGCCGAATTATTATTCCTTTGGGCGCATTAGGGGGAATAGAATTGCTTCTCTTAAGCTTTTCGCATCTGTCAATAAGAGCACCAGTCGGTCTATGCCCAGACCAAAACCAGCGGCGGGGGGCATTCCATATTCAAGCGCTTCAATAAAATCTTTATCGTATCTTTGCGCTTCCTCATCTCCTTTTTCGCGTTTTTTCTCTTGTTCCTCAAACGCTTTTTTCTGCTCAATCGGATTATTCTGCTCGGTAAACGCTTTTATTAATTCTACTCCACAGGCAATACCCTGAAGCGCCTGTCCGTCTTTGCAAAGCGGCATATTCGGCACATTCAAAACAAAAGTTGGCTTTTCAAGTTTAGCGTAAGCCGCCTTATCGTCGCCATTTTTAACAATTTCTCCGTATTCCACTCTGTCCCATTTTTTTGGAAAAACCTTCGGATCAAGATGATACATTAAATCCTCCGTAAATTTCATCAAGTCCTCCCAATCCCAATAAGCCGCGTACCATTCCAACATTGTAAAATCAGGATTATGCTCCCTGTCCATGCCCTCATTTCTAAAACATCTGCCAATTTCAAAGACCCTCTCAAACCCGCCCACCAAAAGCCGCTTCAAATACAATTCTGGCGCGATTCTTAAATACAAATCTATGTCCAACGCGTTAAGATGTGTCGTAAAAGGTTTCGCGTTAGCGCCCCCGTATAGCGACTGCAAAATGGGGGTCTCCACCTCCATAAAATTATTCTTTTCCAAAAACTCTCTTATTTTTTTAATAATTTCATTCCGTTTGACAAAGACCTCGCGAACATCCTTATTCATGATCAAATCCAAATATCTTTTGCGAAATCTTTCTTCAACATCCTTAATCCCGTGCCACTTTTCGGGCAAAGGCGACAAACTTTTGCTCAAAATTTTGTAATCGTTCAGCAAAAGCGTTTTTTCTTCCTTCTTTGTTAAAAAGAGCGTCCCGCGCGCGCCGATAAAATCTCCCACATCAAAATGAGCAATAAAAAAATTATATTTCTCCTCGCCAATTCCGTCCTTTTTTAAATAAATCTGAATCTGCCCCGAGCCGTCTTCAATATTAGCGAATGTAGAACCGCCATGTTGGCGAATTGAACGCAAGCGACCGACCAAAGAGACCTCCTCGCCCCCAGCGGAAAGTTCATCAAAACCATCAAACGCCTCCTGGCAAGTATGCGTCCGCTCCGTTTCGCTCGGATACGGATTTATTTTGGCTTTGCGAATACTCTCTAATTTCTCCAGCCGATTTTGTTTTATTTCATTCATAAGCGCAATTTATGGGGGCAGCCCCCGCAACGGGGGCTGCCCCCATCTTATCTTACTCTATCCCCACAATCTTATACCCCACCTTCCCCTTCGGCGTTTCTACTTCTATTGTATCACCAATTTGACGACCTAAAAAGGCCTGACCTAAAGGCGATTCGTTTGAAATTTTGCCCTGAACCGGGTCGGCTTCTCGCGAACCAACAATCGCAAAAATCCTTTCTTCAGCCGTAGAATTGGTCATAAGCGCCTTAACAACCGAGCCCACTTGGACTTTCTTCCCCTCTGATGGCTGCCCTTTGGACGGCTCAATTAAAACCGCGTTTTTGAGCGCCTCTTCCAATTCAGCGATCTTACCCTCGTTAAACGATTGAGCGTTTTTAGCGGCATCGTATTCGCTATTCTCGGACAAGTCGCCCATTGACCTCGCCTCCTCCAACCGTTCAGCAATTTCTCGCCGTCCGTCCGTTTTGCGCTCCTCTAACTCCTTCTTCAATTGTACCAACCCCTCTTTGCTAATATGTTCCATACCTATTAAAATACCATTCCAAGACCTCTTTGGCAACTGGGACAGCCGCCTTGTGCCCCTCTCCTCCGCCCTCAATCACAATTGCTATGACGATTTGCGGATTATCATAAGGCGCGTAGCCGACAAACCAACTATGCGTTTTCCCTTCTGTCCCAAATTGAGCCGTTCCGGTTTTGCCCGCCACCTCAACGGGCAAACTCCCTAAAGCGGCGGCCGAGCCGGTAATTACCGCCTGGCGCATTCCTTTTTGAACCGTCGCGATATTCTCCGATTGGATAAAATTGTCTTTAACAATAACAGCATCAACAGATTTATCAACCAATCGCGGCTGATAAAAAATACCCCCGTTGGCAATAGCGGAAATAGCCGCCGCCATTTGCAAAGGCGTTACTAAAAGATCCCCCTGTCCAATTGACAAATGATATGTATCGCCTAAATACCACTTCTCGCCGCCTTGTCCAATTTTCCACTCTTCGTCTGGAATTAAACCCGCTTCTTCATAAGGCAAGTCAATTCCCGTCTTCTGTCCCAATCCAAAATTTTGAAGATATTCTTTGATTCGGTCAACGCCCAGTCCTGCTGTTTGCTCGTACCCGCCGCCAACAATATAGAAAAAAACATTACAGGACTCCGCGATCGCCTTAACAATATCCGTCAATCCATGAACCGTCCAATCGGGATAGCGATAAACAATTTCTGGGTTATAAATATTGGCGATGCTCAAAAGGCCAGTACAATTGATTTGGCGAGAAGAAGAAATCACTTTTTCTTCCAGCGCGGCGGCCGCGATTAATGGCTTAAGCGTTGAGCCGGGAGGATACTGCCCCGCGACCGCCCGATTTAAAAATGGCTGGTCATATTTTCCAAAGAGCGCGTCCAACTCCAATTGGGAAATTCCTTGAACAAGAAGATTACTGTCAAAACCAGGCAAACTGACCATCGCCAAAACCCCGCCGTTGTTCGGGTCAATCGCAACCGCCGCCGCCGCATTGTCCGCCATCCCCTCCAAAGAAGAATAAAGTTTCTTTTGCAATTCACCATCAATAAAAAGAACCAACCCCTCCCCCGGTTCAGGCAATTTAGAAGCCAATAAATTTCTTATCCGCCCCAGCGCGTCAACCTCCATTTGCTCCTGCCCCGGCTCGCCTCTCAAAATTTCCTCATATTGCCGTTCCAGCCCGTCCTTTCCAATTTGGTCGTTGAGCAAATAATTATCTCTATCTTTTAATTCTGACGGGCTAATCTGCCCTGTATAGCCGAGAATATGAGCGAAATATGCCCCAAAAGGATACTGCCGCTGGGCGTTTTTCTCCAATCGCATCCCCGGCCAATTATCAACCCAATTTTCCAAAACCAAAGCCGCCTCTCTTTCAATATTTTTAAGCAGAACTATTTGGCTCGTCTTTCCCGATGCCTCTTCTATTTTTTCTCTTAACGCGTCTTTACTCTCAACTGAAACGACTTTAATAATTTTTTCCAAAATCTTTTCCTGAACCAAAATAGAATTTTCCAAAAAATCAACTAAATTAACAACTAAATCAAAACTTGGGATATTATAAACCAACGGCTGATGAAAACGGTCGTAAATTATTCCGCGCGGAGCGCTCACCGAATAAATTCTCAATTTATTTCCCCGCGACAACTCCGAATAATATTCCCCTTTAATCACCTGAAGATAGCCCGCCCTAAAAAAAAGCCCCAATAAAACGACAGCCATGAGCGCGTATAAAAAAACAAAATTACGATTTTTAATCGGTTGCTCTAGTTTTCCTTTTCTTTCCAAAGAACGAACCGCTTCAGCGTCCAAAAAAATCTCCTCCGCTTCAACGCTCTCTTTAGACCTGTATTTTACGAAATATTTTTTTAATCCCATTAAAAATAAGAAGCGCGATAAGTAGATTATACAAAGCGCTCCAAAATAAATATCCAACGCTAAAAATTGGTTCTAATTTAAATAAAACTAATAGAAGATTCAAAAACAAATTAAAAACAGAAACGCCCAAAACGACCAGCCCTATTTTTACGGCAAATTTAAATTTCAAGGAAATCATATTATTAAGCCAATCAACACCGTAAGCCGCTCCAATCAAACTCAAGTTCGCTAACCCAAAAGGCAAAACCGAAAATAAGTCCAAAAAAACGCCCGCCAATAAGACATCTAACCAGACCCCCTTAAAACCGTCTAAAATAACAAAAATCAAAGCCAAAATCAAAACCAAATTCGGCGCGACTTCCCCCACAGACAAAAAAGGAACAACCGTCGTCTGCAAAACAGCCGCCAACAACAAAGTAAAGATAATAAATAAATGCCTCATCTAATGCTCCATGGGGGCTGCCCCCGCAACGGGGGCAGCCCCCATCTTACTTAATTACAAACACCCTCTCCAACTTCATAAAATCAACCACTGGTTTAATTTTCGCCGTTTGCGAAATTCGCGCGTCGGAAGAAATTACTTTTTGAATCTGACCAATCAGCAAGCCCGGCGGAAAGAACCCTGCTAAACCCGATGAAATCACCGTTTCGCCGCTGTTAATCTCCTCTCCTTGGGGCAACAAATCAATCACTAAATCCAACCCCTGCGCGCTTTTAACCAGACCTGTAATCCCGGATTCTTGTATTAAAGCATTGACTTTACTATTGGGATCCGAAAGTAAACGAACTTTTGCGAATGAGCCAAGCGCTTCAATAACCTGCCCAACCAAAAGATTGCCAGCCGAAATAACAACCATCCCTTCTTCAACGCCATCTTCTTTGCCTTTATTAATTAAAAATTGCCTATTAGAGCCCAAAATATCATACCCAATCACTTCCGCCAAAATCAATTCTCTCTCTTCATTCGCGGACAATCCTATTTGTTCCCGAAGAAAATTATTTTCCTGCTCCACCCTTTTTAGAAAAGCAACCTCGCCCAAAAGTTGAGCGTTCTCTTCTCTAAGATTGTTATTCTCCTCGCCGGTAATTCCGTTAATTTTTTGGGCAATTTGATATATTATTTTTTGAAACGAACCGGTCAATTGAAAAAAAACATTTTTAGGCGACTCCAACCACCCCTGCCCATTCATAAAAATAGCGACGGCGATGATTAGCAAAGACAAAATAAAAGGATGGCGAAAAAATTTCTTCATTACGCCCCATATTACCACAACCCCAGTCACAACAAAAGGGGGCTGCCCCCGCAACGGGAGCAGCCCCCATCTTAATCCCAAGGGGACTGTCCTTCGCCGCGAGGGACAGTCCCCGTCTTAATTACATTGACATCGGTCTTTCTTCATCTTCACTTTCCGCTGGCGTTTCCGCTGGCGCTTCCGGAGCGTCCTCAACCATTGGAGCAACTACATCAGCCGAATCATCGGATACTTCCGGCGCGGCATCAACCGCTTCAGGCGCTGAAGCTCCTTCATCCTCTTTATCTTTTTTCGCGCCCATCCAAATTGCCAAACCGCCCGCCGCGACTAAAAGAATTATAATCCATGTCCACATATTTTTACTTCGCTTAAAATTTGTCTTCCTAAACACTGATGTTAAAAAAACAAACCCCAAACAAAATTACCTTTCTTTATTTAATTTATATTCACAATCCACTTTTATTATAACAAAAACAAATCAAAATAACAAAAAAATTTCGTTGTGGATAACTATCTTCCCCTAATCACCATCCACGGAAACATCACAACAGCGTTAAAAATCCGCTTTACCCGCCGCGGCTGAACGCCGAAACGCCAAGCCCATTCCAATCCAGTCGCTCGCAAAAATTTAGGCGCGCGCCTTATATCCCCTGAAATAAAATCAAACGCGCCTCCCACTCCCACCGCCAATTTAACCGAAGGCAGTTTTCTTAAATTCTCCGCGATCCATTTTTCCTGTTTCGGCATCCCTAAAGCAACGAAAAGAATTGACGGTTTTTCTATTTGATATTCGCTAATTTTTTCTATATCTATTTCTCTAATCTCTAAGCCGTCATATTTTTCCCTCAAATTGTCCGCCGCTTTTCGCGCCACTCCCGCGCCGCCGCCTACTAAAAAAATTTGACATTCCTCTCGCGCGAATTTCTGGCAAATTTTTTCCATCAAATCAACGCCTGCGAATCGCTTCTTTAACGGCTCGCCTAAAAACCAAGAAGCAAAGACCAAACCAACCCCATCAGGAACCGCTAAATCAGCCCCGTTAAGAATTCCCCTAAATTCCTCATCTTTCCGCGCCCAAACCAAAAATTCTGGATTAAGCGTGACGATATAATGTTTCTTTTCGCTTCGCAAAAATCCGTCTATCCTTTCAAAAATTTCCTCTTCTCCTAAATTATCCACTCTAACCCCTAAAATCTCCATAATTTTATTATAGCATAAAAGCATCATCCGGGGACAGTCCCCGCCGCGAGGACTGTCCCCTTCTTAACAAAGGGACATTCCAAGGGGGGCAGTCCCCCGTCTCGGGGGCTGCCCCCGTCTTAATCTCAAGGGGACTGTCCCTCGCGGCGAGGGACAGTCCCCGTCTTTCTATTGCTCTCTGCCTCAAAAAGGATATAATAATAATAAAAATGATTAAAAAAGAAACGGCCATCCAGCAAATCGTCAATCACTATTTCGCAACTAAGGGCTTAAACACCGACGAGCTTAAAAAAGACGCCAAAAAAGGAAAAATTATTTATTCCAGGCATACCCGCCCCGCGAAACAACTCTTAGAACTCGCTGGTTCCGTCACAAAAGCCAAAAAAGCCATCAATAAGGTCTCAAAGTGGGCGCGCTCAAGAAACCTTGATTACGCCATTGAGACCGTTTTTAAAAAATGGCTTGAATTAGATCGCCTCAAACCAAAAGAGATCGTCAAAAAACCTTTTTTTAGAGATGAACCGATGATTTGGTCAAAGACAAAAAAGAAATGGTTTGTTATTACCAAAGACGGCGAATGGAAAGAATTCGCCGCTAAAGAATCCGAGATTGAATGGAAATTAGAAAAATGATTCTCAACATCCAAACAGGCGCCGACAATCCCGTTTTGCGCCGAAAAGCCAAAGAAGTTAAAAAAATCAACTCTCAAATCAGAGAGCTTATTTTAAATATGAAGGAAACGCTTGAAAGCGACGGCAATTCCATCGGTTTAGCCGCTCCACAAGTGGGCAAATCACTGCGCATCATCGCAATCAGCCCCGAACTAAATGAAAAATCTATCATTTTGATCAATCCAAAAATCGTTAAAACATCGTTTAGAAAAATAGTTTTAGAAGAGGGCTGTTTAAGTTTACCTAATATTTCCATCCCCATTAAAAGACATTCCAAAATAACGGTCCAAGCACTCAACGAAAAAGGCGAGCCAATCAAGATAAAAACCGAAGGCCTCGCCGCCCGAATTATCCAACACGAAATCGACCATTTAGAGGGTATTTTAATTATTGACTCCCTCTTGGGGACAGTCCCTCGCCACGAGGGACTGTCCCCGGATTATCTTAAAACAATTTTTATCGGGACTTCTGAATTTGCCGTTCCTGTTTTGGAGGCGCTTGTTCGCTGTTCATTGTTCGCCGTTCAATGCGTTATTACCGCTCCCGATAAACCCGCTCCCTCGCCGATTAAAATAGCCACTTTGCAAAACGGGTTGCCTATCTTACAACCCGAAAAAATATCAAAAGCCGCGGTGAAAATATCCAATTTAAAGCCCGACTTAATCATCACCGCCTCTTATGGACAAATCATTCCAAAAAATATTTTAGACATTCCAAAATACGGCTCCATTAACATCCACCCTTCGCTTTTGCCAAAATATCGCGGACCGTCCCCCATCCAAACGGCCATTTTGAACGGCGACAAAAATACTGGCATTTCCGTGATGCTTATGGACGAAAAAATGGACCACGGGCCGATTATCGCCCAAAAAAAAGTCGCTATAAAAAAGCGCGAAAACTATCAGGACTTGGAAAAAAGATTATCTCTCCTCTCGGCAAATTTTTTGTTAAAGATTCTGCCACGATATATCCAAGGAAAAATTAATCCGAAAAAACAAAACAATTCTAAAGCCAGTTATACTAAAATACTTTCCCGCCAAGACGGACAAATTAAACCAAAACAAACCGCCCAAGAAATTGAAAGAATGCTCTGCGCTTTTACGCCTTGGCCCGGCGTCTGGACTATTATTAAAAAACGCCGAGTAAAAATCCTCAAAGCGAAGGTCGTCCAAGGGCGACTTCTCTTAGAAATTGTCCAGCCCGAAGGCAAAAAACCAATGACCGCGGAGGAATTTTTTCGTGGATTAAGGTAACCCGCGGATGGGGGCTGCCCCCGCAGCGGGGGCAGCCCCCAAATTTACTTCTTGACCTTATTCTTGTTTTTTGGTACCCTATAACCGATGAATGAACAAAACAAAATATATCAATTAACTTGTCTTTTTTCTCCACTCTTAAGTTCTGAAGAATCCGACAAATTAGTTCAAAAAATTAAAAAAGAAATTACCGACCGCGAGGGTTCTTTTGATTTGCCGTCCGCATTTTTAGTAAAAGAGAATCTAACTAAAAAGAGATTATCTTACCCAATTAAAAAAGAACAGGAAGCGCTTTTTATAAACATAAACTTCACCGCCCCTGCTGAAGCGATTGGCCAAATTGTAAATCAAATCGGGTCAGAGAAAGATGTCCTTCGCTGTCTGGCTACTCTGGAGAAAAAAAGCAAACCCAAACCACAGCCAGACAAAAACGAATTTGATTTTGAATTCGTTGATAAAGTAGAACCGCTTGTTAAAAAAGAAATTGAGCCAGAAAAACAAATAGAAAAAAAAGAAGAAGAAACAACCGAAGAAGAAATCCCAGACAAATCCTCAAAAGCAAAAGTCAAAATTGAAGAATTAGACAAAAAGTTAGAAGAAATATTAAATCAATAATATGAATTTAAATAAAGTTATTATTGTCGGGCGGTTGACGCGCGACCCAGAATCAAGAGCAATGCCTTCGGGAAAAAGCGTTGTTTCTTTGGGTATCGCGACCAACAGTTTTTGGACAGACGCGAGTGGAAATAAAAAGGAAGCGACAGAATACCATAATATCGTTGTCTTTGGAAAATTAGCCGATACTTGTTCCCAATACCTTACAAAAGGACAGTTAATTTTGGTGGAGGGACGAATTCAAACCCGTTCTTGGGACGACCAAAGCGGAAATAAAAAATATAAAACAGAAATAATTGCCAACAACATGCAAATGGGACCAAGGCCGGGAGGAAGCCAAGCGGCGCCAAACACTACAACAAACCAGCCAAACCGACCCGCCCCCGCTCCCGCGCCTGTTTCCCAAGAAGATATTCCCGTGATTAACGCCGAAGAACCAATGGAAGTGAAAAACGAAGTTGATGTAGAAAGCATCCCCTTTTAATTTTATTAAACACTTATGATTAAAAATTGCCCATTTTGCCAGGAAAAAGATTTAGAGATTAATTACCAAGACACCGAAACACTTTTTCGGTTTACTTCAGGACAAGCCAAAATAATCACCCCAAAACGAACCGGCGTCTGCGCTAAACACCAAAGACAGCTCGCCAAAGCGATAAAAAGAGCCCGCGTCATGGGGCTCATGCCATTTATAAGGAAATAAAGAAATAAGCGTTTTATATTTTTTTGATACGCGTGGGGCGCCCTTTAGGGCTAAAGCGTTCAGAAAAATCTAAACGCGAACTTTCCGAGCAAGCATTCTGAAATTTCTGATGCGTGTAGGGTTCCCGTTCCGACGGGATAAAACGCTCAGAAATTTCAGAATGCGAGCGATCTTAACTCGCGTTTTTCATTATCTCTTTCACAATCTCCGCCACAAGGCGGGGATTTTCTTTTAGGTATTTTTTTGACGCTTCTACGCCCTGCCCCAATTTCGTTTCTCCGTAAGAAAACCAAGCGCCTGCTCTTTTAATCACGCCGAACTTAACGCCCGTATTAACAATGTCCCCGAGACGGGAAATTCCTTCATTGTAAAAAATATCAAACTCCGCCTGCCTAAAAGGAGGAGCAACTTTGTTTTTAACTACTTTAACTTTCGTCCTATTGCCGATAATTTGCTCGCCCTGCTGAATTTTCGCCGAGCGACGAAGTTCTAAGCGAACCGAGGAATAAAACTTCAATGCCTTTCCGCCGGGCGTTTCTTCGGGGTTTCCGAAAACAATCCCTATTTTCATTCTAATTTGATTAATAAAAATAACAGTCGTTCCGCTTTTATGAACAATAGCGGTCAATTTTCTTAACGCCTGCGACATAAGCCGCGCCTGTAAACCCATGTGCGACTGCCCCATTTCACCTTCAATTTCAGCTCTGGGCGTCAAAGCGGCAACCGAGTCAATTACAACTAAATCAACCGCCCCCGACCTGACTAAACTCTCCAAAATCTCCAATGCTTGCTCGCCTGTATCTGGCTGGGAAATAAACAAATCATTAACTTTTACGCCAATTTTTTTGGCGTATTCCGGATCCAGAGCGTGTTCCGCGTCTATAAAGGCCGCCAAACCGCCTTTTTTTTGCGCCTCGGCAACAATATGAAGCGCCAGGGTGCTTTTGCCGCTTGACTCCATCCCAAAAATTTCAATAATTCTCCCGCGCGGCATTCCGCCAACCCCCAAAGCCAAATCCAGAGCGATTGAGCCCGTCGGGATAGCGTCAACATCAACATGCTTCGCGTCGCCCAATTTCATAATCGCGCCATCGCCAAAACGCCCCCTGATTTCATCAACCGTCGCGTCCAATATCTTTATTTTCTCCTCCCTCACCTCCACCGCTGTTTTTTGTTTAGACATAAAAATTTTTAATTTCCAATTTTTAAAACTCTCAAATTTTTCTTAATCTTGTTCTTGTTTTTCTTATTTTTCTTATTTGGAAATTGATAATTGAGAATTGAAAATTATATCTCTTCTTCTCCCTTATCCTCAAAAACATCTCTCGCCTTCGCTCCATCGGATGGGCCGACTACGCCTCTATCTTCTAAAATATCAATCAGACGAGCGGCGCGGGCGTATCCAACCCTTAAACGCCTTTGGAGTAAGGACGCAGACGCTTTTCCGGCGCGGATAACTTCCGCTTTCGCTTCTTCGTAAAGCTCGTCGTCCGCTTCCGAACCGTCGGCGCTAAACGAAGTTCTTCTTGACTCTGTTCCGGAAGAATCCAACTCATCCTTATACTCCGGCTCGCAACCCTTTCTTAAATAATCCGTCACTTTTTTAATCTCTTTTTCTGAAACATATCCGCCCTGAACCCGAATCGGCTTAGCAGAATTTCCTGCCAAGAAAAGCATATCGCCGTTGCCTAATAATTTTTCTGCCCCGCCCATATCCAAAATCGTCCGCGAATCAATCTGTGAAGCAACTTGAAAAGCCATTCTTGAAGTAATATTCGCTTTAATTAAACCCGTAATTACTTCAACCGAAGGCCTTTGGGTCGCGACAATCAGGTGAATCCCGACCGCGCGCGCCATTTGAGCGATTCTCACAATCGCTCCTTCTGCCTCGCGTCCATAAGACGACATTAGGTCCGCCAACTCGTCAATCACAATCACGATATATGGTAACCGCTCTCCGTCTATATCCTTATTATAACTTCCAATATCCCGTTTCCCTGCCCCTTGAAGAACGCCAAACCGTCTTTCCATTTCCCCAACCGCCCACCGTAAAGCGCCGACTGCCTTGTCTGGCTTAACAATTACCGGCGTTAATAAATGAGGAATGTTGCTATACGCCGTTAACTCAACCCTTTTCGGGTCAATTAAAATAAGTTTCAAATTTTCAGGCAAAGCGCGATAAAGTAAACTCAAAATAACATTATTCAAAGCAATCGTTTTGCCCGTTCCTGTCGCGCCGGAAACCAAGAGATGAGGCATTTGCGACAAATCAGCAAAGACCGGCTTGCCCGCCACATCGCGTCCTAAAGCGAGAACCAATCCCGCAGTGGATTCTTGAAAAGCGGGCCTCTCCAAAAGCGTTCTTAATCGCACCAAAACCATTGATTTATTGGGAATTTCTATCCCAACCAAAGACCTTTTGGGAATGGGCGCCTCTATTCTTAAGGGATGCGCCGCCAAAGCCAAAGCCAAATCATTTTGCAAAGAAGTAATTTTAGCAAGTTTAACTCCTTGGGCTGGCCTCAAAGTATATTGTGTCACCGTCGGTCCAACATTTACTTCCGCCATTTCCACTTCAATCCCAAAATTCTCCAGCGTTCTTTTTATAATATTAATATTCGCTTTAATATCGCCGCTCGTCGGCTGGCCGACATCTTTTTCCAAAAACTCAAGAGGAGGCAATTGAAAACCGCTAAATTGCTTGTTCAAACCGTCCGAAATTGAAACCATAGGAATAACAGTCGCTTTTGCTTTCGCCTTTACATCGGGAGCCGCCTCTTTTCCTACAATATGGTCACCTCCAATTTCTGGCTTATTGTCTGGCAAATCAGATTTTCTTTTAAGCCGTTGCCAAACGCTGTTTTTTACCTCAACAGCTAAAGATTCCTCTTTCTCGTCCTCCGAAGATTTGGCGGAGGAGGATTTAACCGCCCGCGCCGGTATTAGAGAAATATTAAAAGTAATTAAAATAGAAATCGCCAAAACAGCGAACAGGACAACCAGTCCCGCCCAAAATCCCAGAAATTTAGAAGAGGGATAACCCAAAACCAATCCCAAATATCCGCCTTCAGCGGTCAAAATATGAAAAAGACCTAAAACACTGAAAATAAAAAGGGCCATTCCCGATAGAATCGTCCGATAAACAGGGTTGCTTCGCCCGCCAAAACCAAAACCAGGAAGCAAAACCGCCAGCCCAGCGAGAACAAAACTAATAGAAACCAAGAAAAATCCCTTGCCAAAAAGCATTACGCTCAATTTGAAAAAATATTCGCCAAATGTCCCGGCCACGCCCAAAAAACTTAACAAACTAACAGCGGCAAAAGTGAAAAAAATAATCACCAAAACCCCCTTCTTGGTTTCAGGGTGGAGGAAAGAAATCTTCTTTTTAACGCCACCCTTTTTAAGTTTTTTTTTGGTCTTTTTGGGCATAATTCTAAGATTCTAAGGGGGCTGCCCCCGCAACGGGGGCAGCCCCCGTCTTTCTTTGCTATTTCCCGTATCCTGTTCCTGCTGGTATTAGTTTACCAATAATTACATTTTCCTTCAACCCCTTTAATTTATCCTCTTTTCCTTGGATGCTGGCGTTAATCAAAACCTGCGTCGTTTGAATAAACGAAGCTGCCGAAAGAAAACTTTCCGTCGTCAAAGAAACCTTGGTAATACCAAGCAAAATCTGCTCGCCAGACGCAAGTTCTCCGCCTTTTGCCGCGGCCTCATTATTCTCCGCCGTAAAACGACTTTGTTCAACAATCTCATCCCCTAAAAGAGTCGTTGAGCCGGGGTTTTTGACTTTGACGCGAGAAAACATCTGGCGAATAATCATCTCTATGTGCTTATCGTTGATATTTGCTCCGACAAACGCGTAAATTTGTTGAACCTCTTTCAGAATATATCTCTGAACCGCTTCCCTTCCCGCCACTTTATACAAATCAGCCAAGTCAACATGCCCCTCTCCTAATTGCTGTCCTTTTCCAACCAAGTCGCCTTTTTCAATTTGCATCGCGATATGCGACGGAAGAGTATATTCCAAAACCGCTTTTTTATTCTTGTCTTTCTTTTGTTTCCCGTCATCCAAAACCTCTATCTGAACAATTCTCTGTGTTCCATTTTCAATAATATTTTTCACCTTGCCGTCCACTTCTGAAATGACGGTCTTGCCTTTGGGAACGCGCGCTTCAAAAATTTCCTCAATCCGAGGAAGACCCTGCGTAATATCCTGCCCGCCCGCGACACCGCCCGTGTGGAAGGTCCGCAAAGTCAACTGGGTCGCCGGCTCGCCAATCGCCTGCGCCGTCACAATTCCAACCGCCTCGCCTAATTCAATTAACGCGTTTCTACCCAAATCATATCCATAACAACTTTGACAAACTCCATCCAACGACTTGCAAGCGATGACAGACCTAACTCTGACGCTTT
Organism: Patescibacteria group bacterium; assembly: GCA_018830295.1. Classification (NCBI taxonomy): domain Bacteria; species Patescibacteria group bacterium. The sequence continues at coordinate 44,900 of JAHJSM010000003.1, forward strand.
TAACGCCCGCTTCATCTATAATCTGAGCGGCTTTTTGACTAATGATCTCGCCTGCTTTCGCCAACAATTTTTTCTTGCCGCCTTTGCCCGCCTCCGCGTAAATATTATCTAACGCGATTCTCCCGACAATCCGATAAGCGAACGAAACTCCCAAATCTTCTTCGTCCTCGCGATAAATTTTAATCCCGGTCGTATCTCCGCAATCCTTTTCGCGAATGACCACATCCTGACAGACATCAACCAAGCGACGCGTCAAATACCCTGCTTGCGCCGTGTTCAGAGCCGTGTCAGCCAATCCCTTTCTGCCTCCATGAGTGGAAATGAAATATTCCAAAACGCTCAAGCCCTCTTTATACGAATTTTTAATCGGCAGTTCAATAATTTCATTAGACGGGTTGACAACCAACCCTTTCATTCCCATCATTTGAGATAACTGTTTTAAAGACCCGCGCGCGCCCGAATCAAAAATACTGAAAACTGGGCCGTTTGGGTCAAGGACCTCCATTGTTTTTTTGGATATTTTATCGCTCACGCCCAGCCAAATCTCAATTACGCGCGCTCTTCTTTCGTCATCCGTCAACAACCCGTCGTCATATTGCCCCTGAACTTTAACCGACTCGCGCGAGGCCTTTTCTAATTCTTCTTTTTTCTCTTTAGGAACTTGTAAATCATCCATGCCCCAACTAATGCCAGAAACCGAAGCGTATTTAAAGCCCATTCTCTTAAGTTTGTCTAAGATAACCGCTGTTTTTTTAATACCAAATTTATCAACTATTTCCGAGACCAATTTGCGGATTTCTTTTTTATTCATCGTCTTGTTGACAAACTCCATTCCTTCTGGCAAGGGCTCGTTAAAAATTACTCGCCCAATAGATGTTTCCACTAATTCTCCGTTCTCTAAGCGAACTTTGACCCTCGCTTTCAAATGGACATCGCCAAAATGCTTCGCTAAAAGCGCCTCCGAAATGCCCGAAAAAATCTTCCCTTCGCCAACTAGCCCCTCCTCAATTTTTGTCATCCAGTAGCAACCCAAAACCATATCCAAAGAAGGCACCGCGACCGGTTCGCCCGTAGATGGCTTTAAAATATTGACCGAAGAAAGCATAATCTCCTTCGCCTCTTTTTGCGCCGCCTTGCCTAAAGGTAAATGAACTGCCATTTGGTCGCCGTCAAAGTCGGCGTTAAAAGCGCTACAAACAAGAGGATGAACCTGAATTGCTTTTCCTTCAATTAAAATCGGCTGGAAGGCCTGTATTCCCAAACGATGCAAAGTCGGCGCTCTGTTCAAAAGCACATATCTATTCTTGGTCACTTCTTCTAAAATATCCCAAACCTCGTCAATTTCTTCCTCAATCAGCCGTCCTGCGCCTCTCACATTATGCGCCAACTCTCTCTCAACTAATTTGTTAATTACAAACGGCTTGAAAAGTTCCAAGGCCATATATTTAGGCAATCCGCACTGGTTCAATTTTAAATCAGGACCAACAACAATAACTGAACGGCCTGAATAGTCAACTCTTTTTCCTAAAAGGTTTTGTCTAAATCTGCCCTGTTTGCCTTTAAGCATATCCGCCAACGATTTCAAAACGCGTTTTTGCCCGGTAGACGCGGCAACCGTCACTTGTCCGCGACGGCTCGTGTTGTCAATCAAAGCGTCAACCGCTTCCTGCAACATTCTTTTCTCGTTGCGGCAAATAACCTCCGGCGCTTTCAACTCCAAAAGCCGCTTTAAGCGGTTATTTCTATTAATCACTCGGCGATACAAATCATTGACATCAGAAGTCGCGTAACGGCTTCCATCCAATTGAACCATCGGACGCAAATCAGGCGGCAAGACCGGCAAGACCGTCCAGAACATCCATTCCGGGCGAATTTTAGCGCGAATCATTCCCTCAATCAGTCGCAACCGCTTGAGCATTTTTGCCTTAATCGCCACGCTCGCCGTTTTCGCCTGGTCATCCAGTTTTTTAGCAAGCGCTTCTAAATTAATTCCCTCAAAAATTGTCCTTAATGTTTCCGAACCCGTCCCCGCTTCAAAAACCTGCCCATATTTCATACTCAAAGCGCGATAATCAATTTCCGAAAGAATTTGATGTTTATATAGCCCCCTCACTTCCCGAATCGCTGCGTCCTGCTGCTCTTTAAGGTTTTGTTTCTCACCCGCTTTAGGACCAATCTCTTTTAACTTCGTCTTATACTCCTTTTTAATTTCGCTCATCACCTCTCCTCTTTCTTCTTCGTTGATTTTAGTAATAATATACCCGGCGAAATAAATCACTTTTTCCAATTCCTGCGCCGAACGATCCAAAACCAAGCCCATTTTAGAAGGCAGACCCTTCAAAAACCAGATATGCGAAACAGGCACCGCTAAATTAATATGCCCCATTCTTTCGCGGCGAACATTTGAGCGCGTCACTTCAACTCCACATTTATCGCAAACAATTCCTTTGTAGCGAACGCGGCGATATTTGCCGCAATAACACTCCCAGTCCTTTTCTGGTCCAAAAATTTTCTCGCAAAACAAACCGTCTTTTTCGGCTCTCTGCGTCCTGTAATTAATCGTCTCCGGCTTAGTCACTTCCCCCCGCGACCACCCCAAAATTTCCTCTGGGGAGGCCAACTTCAACCGAATAGATTTGAAATCGCTAACTAATGTGCTCATAAGATTTATAATTATCAATTTTCAATTATCAATTTTCAAAAAATTTCCAATGCTTTAATTTTCAATTATCGGCTTTTTGGTTTTGTTTCATTGTTGAAGATATTTTATTAAATATCAAAGCAAATTCGTGAGCTTCCAACCATAATTTTCTAAGTTTATCTTTTTCTTCTGGATTTGATTGCGCCATTATTTCTATCCAATATTTGGTTTCTTGAATTTCTTTTCTGCAAATAAATATTTTGTTCTTAAAATCTTTATTAGAACTGGCATTATTTGCTTCGCAATAATTAGCCCCAATACTTGTCGCTGATCTAATAAGTTGCGATATTAAATTTCTGTTTATTTCATCTTTTCTTATTTCTCTTAGCAGTATTATAATATTCTTGCTAAAATTCTTTGTTCTGTCTTCTAAATCATACTTCATGTTTTGAAAATTCAGTCATTGAAAATTGTTTGAAAATTGAGAATTGAAAATTGAAAATTTTGACTACTTCCCTGTCAGTTCCATCCCCAGTCCCAGCGCCTTTAACTCGCTTAACAAAACATTAAAGGAAGCCGGAATGTTCGGCGCTTGGATTTCTCTTCCGCGAATAATCGCGTCGTAAACATTCGTCCGCCCGCTCACATCGTCCGATTTAATCGTTAAAATTTCCTGCAAAGTGTGCGCCGCGCCGTATCCTTCCAACGCCCAAACCTCCATTTCCCCAAATCTCTGCCCGCCAAATTGCGCTTTTCCGCCCAAGGGCTGTTGAGTAATCAAGGAATAAGGCCCAACTGAACGCATGTGCATCTTGTCTTCAACCAAATGCAATAATTTCAAAATATATGTATATCCGACCGTAATCGGCTGTTCAAACGGCTCGCCATTTCGCCCATCGTATAAAATAACTTTTCCGCTTTCGGGCAAGCCAGCTTTCTTTAATTCGCTTTTAATTTCGCTTTCCTTAAATCCAGCCAAAGCCGGAGTAATCGCTTGATACCCCAATTCCTTCGCCGCCCAACCAAGATGTGTTTCCAAAATTTGACCGATGTTCATCCGCGAAGCAACGCCCAAAGGATTAAGAATAATTTCCACCGGCGTTCCGTCCGCCAAATGAGGCATATCTTCTTCTGGAAGAATTTTAGAAATGACGCCCTTGTTTCCGTGCCGGCCAGCAAGTTTGTCGCCCACCGAAATTTTGCGCAATTGCGCCACTTCCACTTGGATGCTCCGAATTACTCCGCTCTGCAATTTGTCGCCATTATCGCGCGAGAAAATTTTAATTCCGACGACCCGGCCTCTTTTTCCATGCGGCATTCGCAAAGAAGTGTCTTTAACATCGCGCGCTTTCTCTCCAAAAATCGCCTGCAATAATCTTTCTTCCGCCGTCAAATCGGTTTCTCCTTTGGGAGAAATTTTGCCAACTAAAATATCATTAGGTCCGACTTCCGCTCCAACGCGGACAATCCCCTCTTCGTCTAAATCCTTGAGTCGGTCTTCGCCCACATTAGGAATATCAGGCGTGGTCGTTTCTGGCCCTAATTTTGTTTCCCGGACGAAGCAGGTAAAACTTTCAATATGAATTGAGGTAAATCGGTCGTCTTTGACTAATTTCTCAGAAAGAATAATCGCGTCTTCAAAATTGTACCCTCGCCATGACATAAAAGCGACCAAAAGATTTTGCCCCAGAGCCAGCCGTCCCTGGTCGGTGGAGGCGCCATCCGCTAAAATATCATCTTTCTTAACCCTCTGTCCTTTTTGAACAAGTGGATGCTGACAAACGCAAGTATATTGGTTTGTTCGCGTAAAAGAACGCAAATAATATGTTTTTAATTTTCCTTTTTTGGGTCTAACCGCGATATGCTCCGCGTCAACCTCTTCAATCGTTCCGTCCTCCTCGGCAATAATCAAACTACCCGAATCCCTCGCCGCTCGGTCTTCCATGCCCGTCCCAACCAAAGGCGCCTGCGGTTTAACGCAAGAAACCGCCTGTCTCTGCATATTTGAGCCCATCAAAGCGCGGTTGCTATCGTCGTGTTCCAAAAACGGAATCAAAGAAGTAGCAACACTAATTGGCTGCTGCCGCGAAACATCAATAAAATCAACCTTGGAGCGGTCAATGACGCTCGGCTGTCCCTTAACCCGCGCTTCCACGATTTTGTCAGCCAGCCGCCCGTCCGCCCCAATAGCAACCCCCTTATGCGCGATATTGTATTTCTCCTCTTCGGCGGCATTAAGACAAACAACCTCTTTTGTCGGTTTCCCTTTAACTACTCTGCGATAAGGCGTTTCAAGAAAACCATATTCATTCAAACGCGCTGTCACAGTTAAATGCCCAATCAAACCAATGTTCGGACCTTCCGAAGTATGAATTGGACAAATTCTTCCGTAGTGACTTGAGTGCACATCTCTCACTTCAAACCCCGCTCTTTCCCTCGTCAAACCACCCGGACCCATCGCCGATAACCGTCGTTTATGCTCCAGTTCTGCCAAAGGATTGTGCTGGTCCATAAATTGCGACAATTGCGAAGAGGAAAAAAATTCTTTCACTGAAGCAATAAAAGGCCGAACATTAATCAACTGCCCCGGCATCATTTCATAAGGGTCAAGCGTGGACATTCGGTCGCGGATAATTCTTTCTGTCCGCGCCATTCCGACTCGCAATTTATTCTGCAATAATTCCCCCATGGACTTGACGCGGCGATTGCCCAAATGGTCAATATCGTCCGGCGTCGCGCCTGGCGTATTATTTAAAACAATAATTTCCCGAATAATATTCTTAATATCCTCCAAACAAAGCACCCTCTTTTTTTGGGGACAGTCCCCCGTCTTCGGGGGCTGCCCCCAATTCCCCACCCTCTGCCCTAACTTCCATCTTCCCACTTCTCCCAAATCGTATCTTTCAAAAGAAAGCATCGCTTCAATAAATCCACGCGCGTTATCTTCCGTTGCTAAATCGCCCGGACGAATTCTTTTGTAAACCGAAACAAACGACTCGCCCGCCGTTTTAGCTGAGTCCTTTTCAATTGTCGCTTCAATGTAATCCGTTTCGCCATTGTTAATATCGGAGAAAAATCCCTTGATCTCATCGTTAGATAAATTGTCATTTCCTTCAAGCGCGGCAAAAACCCGCATTAAAGCGGTCACTGAAACTTTTCTCTTTCTATCAATTTTTACGGCAATCGCGCCGTCCGAATCCGTTTCAAATTCCAACCAAGCGCCGCGGCTTGGAATAACTTTTGCTCCAAATCTTTGCTGGCCTCTTAAAAATTGAGAAACAAAAAACGCCCCAGAAGATCTAATTAGTTGCGAAATCACGACCCTCTCCACGGCGTTCACGATAAATGTCCCGCGGTCAGTCATCACGGGAAAATCGCCAAAGAAAATTTCTTGCTCTTTGACTTCTTTTGTTTTTCTGTTAATCAACTTGACTCGACAATACAAAGACGCCTCGTAAGAAACATTGCGAGTTCTGGCTTCTCTTTCGTCATATTTCGGCTCATCCAGACGATAGTCGCCAAAAGAAAGTTCAAGTTCTTTGCCTCCCCAATCCTTAATCGGGGAAAACTCATCTAAAAGTTCGCGCAGGCCTTTTTCCCAAAACCACCGATACGAATTTTTTTGTATCTCTACGAGGTTGGGCAATTCATACTCATTCCGCTGGGAAGCGGAAGCCGCGCTAAATCGCTTAGGGAGACAGCCAACACTTTGACCGTCCCAACATTGAGAATGGACTTTTTTAGACATAAAATAAAAAATCTTACGCAAAACAAAACCCTTCCTTCACGCTTCAGAAAGGTCGTTTAAAAAAATATTCAAAATTATTCCCGACAATCCCGCCAAAAAGACATAAAAAGTAGGCGGCTAAATTAAATAAACCTAAACTACCCTCCAAGTATACATAACCAAAAAAATAAGTCAAGCCCTTCACCGGGGACCCGACGGGAGCAGCCCCCGCAACGAGGGCTGCCCCCTTTCCCTCTCTCGGGGACAGTCCCCCGTCTTCGGGGGCTGCCCCCATCTTAGTTTATTCGACTACCGGCGCCTCCAATTCCTGTATTATCTTCATAATATTCTCATTCCCCGGGACCAACTGGTCTACGATCTTAAATTGAATCAACGCGTCCGCGTTTCGTCCCGCAACTTGATAGGACAACGCTAAAGCGTATCGCCCATTAGCGTATTGCGGCGTAATAATCACCGCCTGCTCAAACATAGGAATGGCCTCGCTCACTCTGTTGAGGTTGAAATAGAGACGGCCCATCTGGAAATAAATTTCAGTCGCCGCGCCCGCCAATTCCGAACCCCTCTGGAAACTCACCCCTTTTAATTTCGTTAAAACCGATTGCGTCTGCTCAAGCGCTCTTTCAAGCTCGCCCTTCTGCTCATAAGCCAACGCCAATTGAATATGCGCGTCTAAATAATTAGCTTTCAAATCAACCGCCTTTTGACAATAAGCGACTGTTTCGTCCCAATTCTCTTTTTCAACCGTCTCGTCTTCCGTAATTAAATTCAACCGACAAAGTTCCCGATAAAAAACAGGATTGCTCGGCTCTAACTCCAACGCTTTCGCGAACGCCTCCATAGCGAAAGGCAAAGTTCCGCCAACCAAGCCACGCGCGTCCCGATAAACCGCTCCCAAATTTTCCCAAGCGCTCACGGAATTGGGACTCAAATCGGTCGCCACTCTCGCTTGCTGAATAGAACCGGCGGCAAGTGTTTGTAACAATTCAATATTTCTCTCCGCCTCCGCCTTTCGCGCCTCTTCCCAAGCGGAAACCAAATAAATCTGCGACAAATTCTGCCGATAACTCGCCCTGTATCTGTTCAAATTAACTATTTCTTCGGCGCGGCGAATTAAATCTTGCCTGTCAGTCGCCGTCTGAATTAATTTTGCTTCCGCTAAATAAAATCTGCCCCCTAAATAAAAGAGGCCCGCCATCACAAAGATCAAAATCAACAAAACAACATTAATGACCAATCCCACTTCTGGCAGTTTTTTGAAAGAAAAAGATATTTTCTTGCAAGGTTTCTCTTGAAGACCTTGCCAACTGACGATACCTAATGCCGTAAAGAGCCAGAAATAGAAAAGCAAAACCGTATTTTGCGAATAGACAAATTGAGAAATAAATAAAATTAACCAGAAAAGAAGAAAAGGCAGAATAATCAGTTCGGCGGCGGCGACATCCTTACTTTTCTTAAGCCGCCACAAAGACAAAACCATAATCAGCAAGAACATAAAGACAACCGTTAAATAACTTAAAATTCCCAAAATGCCAAGCGCCCCCGTCGTTTCCATAAAATAATTTGACGCCCTGTCAAACCTAATGTTCCAAAACTGACTGTTGTTAAATTCAGCCGGCTTAAACTTGGCGAAATTAGCTAAAAAAGTTCCTTCTCCCGAACCCAGAATTGGGTATTCTTTGAGCGTCTGCCATGTAATCGTATTTGTCATTGCCCCGTCCAAAATCAGTTCCTTGGGTATATCCTGGTTAATATTGTTAAAATCGCTCAATAACTCCACCCGGCCCGGCAAATTAACAATAAAAATTCCGGCGATAATTAGCAAAGCGATCGGCAACATCAACGCGTTGACTCTCTTGCGAAAAATTCGCGTCCAAAAAGCGATAATTAACAAAAGAGCCATCGCCGCCGCTAAAGAAACCCAAGCCGCCCAAAAGTTAATGACAACCAAAAGAATAACCGACGCCGCCAATAATCCGTAACTTAAGACCTTTGCTAAAACGCCTCTTTTTTTGCCCTGTAAAAAGACGCCTGTGATCAGTCCGACAATCGCCGCCAAAAATATGCTTAACCCCTCAAACGAGCCGCTCACTGGGTTAAAAGAACGCAAATTCATAATCTCAGGCAGACCCGGAATTTTGCTCCAAAGATTAAAAACAGAAAGATAAGCCGCCAAAACAGCCACCCAGCCCGAGACCAAAACTAAATTAATTACCGTCCTCAAACAAACCCCAGGCGAACAAATCAACATTCTTTTCTTTGTTGTCGCGACTGCGTTTATATCAGGGGGCAGTCCCCCGTCTTCGGGGGCTGCCCCCGTCTTAGAAACCATCACATTATTCACCACGACAAAATAAAGCAAACACATCGCCAATAAACCAATCGCCGAATCCGAAAACTTCCCATACCCGCCCAGCCACGAAGAAACACTATTAATTGAAAAAACAGCGCTCAAAATAACCATGAGCATAAAAACCAAAACCCAAATATCTAAAGGCGTCCGACGAAAGACAACTTTCTTTCGAACAATAATTGTTTTCGCGAGCCAAGCGAACAAGGCCAAAGAGGCCAAAACAAAAAGCAAATATTGCTTATTAAACTCAAACACTTCCGCTGTCCAAGGCAGCCAAAATAAAGGCAGCAAAAGAACCAGCGCGTAAACCGAATACTTAATCGCGAAGTTGTATATCTTCCTCATCTTTTTTTTTGCCTCTCGAATTGCCGCTGGCTTTTTCAATCACCACCAACAAATCCTTCAAGGACTTTATTAGACGACTGGGGACAGTCCCCTCTTGGGGACTGTCCCCGGATTCTCTTTTTTTATTATACCAAAAAATTGAAAAAATAAAAGCCCGAATTATCCCCATCAGGTTTTTCCGATGGGAGCAGCCCCCGCCGCGAGGGCTGCCCCCTTTCCCTTTCTCGGGGGCAGCCCCCCGTCCTCGGGGGCTGCCCCCATTTCGCCACGAGGGGACAGTCCCCTCTGGGGGACTGTCCCCGTCTTAGTTATCACACCCCCTCAAAATGTTCCAACTCGGCAACAGTATTATCCGGATTAAGAACAATGCAAATCGCGTCTATTCTATACGCGCCTTTCCATTTTTTAAACGCGACATAAGCATTCGCGTTCCAATATAATTTTTTTAACTTTTTATAATTAATTGATTCCTCCGGCGCGACAAAAGCGCGACTCCTTTTGGTTCTCACTTCCACAAATATTAAAATATTATCTTTTCTGGCGACCAAATCAATTTCAGCGTATTTAGTCCTATAATTCTTCTCTATAATCTTATAATTTTTACTCTCCAAATAATTTTTAGCCGCGTCCTCCCCTATTTTCCAAATTATATCTTTGTTCATATTACACACCGGGGGCAGCCCCCGCAACGAGGGCTGCCCCCTTTCTCCCATCCCCGGGGACAGTCCCCCGTCTTCGGGGGCTGCCCCCATCTTAGTTACGATACTGCAACGCTTCAGCCGTATGCGAAACATCTATTTTCTCCGCTCCCTCTAAATCAGCGATTGTTCGAGCGACCTTGAGCATCTTAAAATAAGAACGAGCCGAAAGTTGAAAAGCGATCGCCGCTTGCCCAAGTATTCTTTCCGCTTCTTGAGATAAAGAACAATATCTTTTAATATCTTTATTATTCATTTCGGCGTTATTATAAATAGTTCCCCGCCTAAATCGTTTTTGCTGAATTTCCCTGGCGCGACAAACCCGTTCCCTGATGGACGCTGAACTTTCCAAAAATTTGTTAGCCCTTTCACTTTGAGATAATTTATTAATATCAACAATTGGCGCCTTGATATGAAGATCTATTCTATCTAAAATAGGACCTGAAATTTTCTTGCCATATCTTTTAATTTCCTGCGGCGAACAAGCGCACTCTTTTTTAGGGTGGTCTAAATAACCGCAAGGACAAGGATTAGCCGAAGCGACCAAAATAAATCTGGCTGGATATTTGACCATTGCTTTAGCCCGAGAAATAACCACCCAACCATCTTCCATGGGCTGGCGAAGCGATTCCAAAACCGCGCGCGGGAACTCGTTAAACTCGTCTAAAAAAAGCACGCCCCGATGGGCCAAACTAATTTCGCCCGGCCGCGGATTAGAACCCCCGCCAACCAAACCAACCAAAGAAGTGGAATGATGAGGAGACCTAAAAGGACGAGTCCTGACAATTGAAGCGCCCGGCGGAATATTGCCGCTGGCTGAATAAATCTTAGTTGTTTCTATCGCTTCCGGCTCGCTCAAAGGAGGCAAAATTCCAGTCAGCGCGCGCGCCAGCATCGTTTTGCCAGAACCCGGACTGCCTGTCATGATAACATTATGCCCGCCCGCCGCGGCTATTTCCATCGCCCTTTTCGCTTGTTCTTGCCCCAACACCTCTCTCATATCAAATTCGCTAGATGTTAAATCAGGATTAACCGACTTTATGTATTTTACTTTTTGAATTTCTTGCTTATTCAATAAGCAAGACAATAATTGAGAAAGTCGTTCCACCGGATAAACATTAATTGACGGAAAAACAGACGCCTCGTTAACCGAATCCTTGGGCAAAAAAATATTTTTAAAACCATGTTCTTTGGCGAATAAAGCCAAAAGAAAAGCGCCTCTGGTGTGCCGCAAAGTCCCGTCAAAAGAAAGTTCGCCGAAAAAGAGCGTTTTTTCCGGAATGGGAAAACCCATCACAGCGGATAAAATTCCAATCGCGATTGGCAAATCATAAAAAGAACCATCTTTGGGAATATCCGCCGGCGCCAAATTAACGGTGATTTTTTTCATCGGGAAGTCCATGCCGGAATTAACAATAGCCGCCTTGACTCTCTCCCTGCTTTCGTCCACCGCTTTTCCGGGCAAGCCGACAATCTCAAACCCAGGCAAACCTCGGCTGGCGATATTAACTTCCACATCCACAGGCAAGGCCTCCAAACCAGAATACAAAACCGACGGAATTTTTGATAACATAAATTTAAATTAGGGGGCTGCCCCCGCAACGGGGGCAGCCCCCATCCCCTCTCTTGGGGACTGTCCCCGTCTTAGCTATTTAGTATTATACTTCCCTCCTCTTAATTTAATTAGCCCCCTAATTTCCATCAACGATAACTTAACACTTAATTCCGAAACCGACATTTCCAAACCGCGCGATAATTCATCTATCCCCATCGGCTCCTGCTCTAATTTTCTTAAAATCCTGGCTTCGGGGGCTGCCCCCGCAACGGGGGCAGCCCCCATCCCCTCTCTTGGGGACAGTCCCTCGTCTTCGGGGGCTGCCCCCATCCCCCTTAAAACATCCTCCGCGCTCAAAACCATTTCCGCCCCATTCTTAATTAATAAATTAGTCCCCTTTGACAACGAACCCGTTATCGGCCCTGGCGTGGCAAAAACCTTTCGGCCAAACTTCTTCGCGCAATTAGCAGTAATCAAACAACCGCTCTTTTCTCCCGCCTCAATCACCAAAAGCGCCTTTGATAAACCAGCCACAATTCTGTTTCTTTGAGGATAAGTCCAAAGCGCCGGCTTCATCTCCCCTTCATATTCAGAAATTATTAGCCCCCCGCTCTCCAAAATACTCTTATAAAGTTTTTTTTTGATGAGCCGGATGAATTAAATCAATCCCGCATGGCATCACCGCAATCGTTCGCCCGCCCGCTTTAATCGCCGCTTCATGAGCCGCCGCATCGCCTCCATACATAAATCCAGAAACAATCGTAATTCCAGCCATCGCGATTTCGCCAACTATCTGCTCCATTATCCGCTCGCCATAAGAAGTCAATCTCCTGCTCCCAATAACCGCCAAACAATTTTCAAAAATACTCAAGTCAAAATCGCCTTTATAATACAATTGCTTAGGCGCGCCCTTAGTTTGTTTTAAAAGTTCAGGATACTCTTCATCTTCCTTGTAAATTATCATAAAAGAAACAACTCCAGCCGAAGCCCGTAGTATGGGACAAAACGCATTGCTGTGTTTCTAACTATTATTTCATCACTTAAAGTTAAATTCACCACCCAAGCTTCTTCTGGGCTATATTTAGTTATAAAACTACGAAGCGAGCGGGTAATTTCCGACTGTCGTAAATTTTGTTTTTTTGCCTCCACGGGAATAACGGTTCTACCAGAGTTAATAATAAAATCTACTTCCGCGCCGTCTTTAGAGCGCCAAAAATGAATAGACGATGACGAATGCCTTGTTTTTTCTTTAAGAACGCTAAAAACATAATTTTCAAATACAAATCCAATATTATCTTCCAAACTAATCCGCCCAAAATCTCCAGCCGCGTAATTCCGCAAGCCGATATCATAAAAATAATACACGGGCGCTTTTGTTATTTCCTTGCGAGCGTTTTTAAAATAAGGAGTAACTTTTTCTAAAATAAATGTCTTTTCCAAGTACCAAAGGTAATTTTTGACAGTCGGAATTGAAATTCCTAAAGTGGCCGAAAGTTCGGAGATGTTCACTAAATTCCCTATTTGACCAGCTATTAATCTTAACAGACGAGTAAAATCATCTGTTTTTTGTACGCCTAAAAGATAGGAAATATCTTTTTCAACATAGCTTCTATAAATTTCGTCTATTGTTTTTATCTTTTCTTCTTTTGTTTCCTCTAAAACAACTTTTGGATAACCACCATAATTTAAAAATTCTTCAAAGAGCAAACGGGCTTGTGATTTTTCTATTTCAAAAAAATCGTTTAATTTATTTTCGTATTTATAATCGGTTCTAAAATTTACAAACTCATCAAAAGACACTGTGCCAAGTTCAAACATTCTTTTTCTACCAACCAGCGATTCATGAATTTTTTCTTTAAGTTCAACACTGCCCGAGCCAGAAACGATAAATTTATACGGCAAGTTCATATCATACAAACCCTTAAGAAAAAGACCAGCGTCTTCTTTTCTTTGTATTTCATCCAAAAAAACATAACCCTTCTTTTTACCAATTTCCAATTCAATTTTCTTAAGTAATTTTTCTTGCGAGCTCAAAAATTCCCTGTCTCTTTCTATGTCAAAATTCAAACTAACCGTAGCTTCCCCTATTTTATTTAAATGAACAGCTAAAAGAGACATCAAGGTTGTTTTTCCGGCTTGTCTTGGTCCGATAATCAAACTGATTTCTTTTTTGTTTAAATGGTCTTTTAACTCTAAAAAAAGGTTTCTTTTAATCATACTTCTATTTTAGTCCGATTATTTTATAAGTCAAGTTTATTTTTAGTTGTTCTGTCTGACCCAAGGACATTCCTTAGTATCCCACCGCATCCGCAGAAGGCGTTTCTAGCTCTTCAACCACCGGTTCCTCGGCAACAGGTTCCTCAGTCACCGGCTCAGGAGAGGACACCTCCACCACCGGCTCCGGCTCGTCCGCTTCAGGGACTTCTTCGGGGGCTGCCCCCGCAACGGGGGCAGCCCCCTCTTCATCAACCACCGGGGGCAGTCCCTCGTCCGCGGGGGCTGCTCCCTCTTCATCAACCACAGGTTCCTCAACCACCGGTTCAACCACCGGGGGCAGTCCCTCGTCCGCGGGGGCTGCTCCCTCTTCATCAACCACCGGCTCCTCCGCAACCGCCCCGCATTCCCCGGCGACTGTTTGCGCCGCCCCACTCGCAACAAAGAAACAATACGGTAGTCCCGTCACTCTATCATACAATGTAATCCCTGCCTGCTCTTCAACTCCTCCTCCAACCTTCAATTGCTCTGTTTCAATATTTTTCGCCTTAATTTTATCAACAACTAAAACTCCTTCCTCGTCCAAAACCAATCCCAATTCCGCCAAATCCATCCTTAATTCCTCCAGCGAATCCACTTCAACCAAATCCCCATTTTCATCCCGCTCCACTGTCAACAACGCCTCCAATTCCTCTAATCTATTATTCAACGCTTTAACCCCCGCTAAAGCAAACGAAGTATAATCATACAAACTAACCGACTCCCCATCAGAAATCATCCCAATAGGGGGCAGTCCCCCGTCGCGGGGGCTGCTCCCGTCCGCAACTTCCCCTCCCCCATACCTCCCCATTTCCATCCCCGCAATCAGCCCTAAAATCTCAGCGTAATCCGCCTCCTCTAAATATGTAACTTCCATTTCATCCGCGCGCGGCAAATAGACATCCCATCCGTCAGCAATCGCGCTCCCCGCGCCCCGCCCAATCGTCAAGATATTCGTCGGCGACGAAGTAGCAATCCCAAACCGCCCCATCGTATCCAAAACCAACCCCACAGGGGGCAGAGGGGGCAGTCCCCCGTCGCGGGGGCTGCTCCCGTCCCATGCCTCCACCAACCTAATCAACCCCGCCTCCTCCAACTTCAGTGTTAATCCGTCCGTCAACTGCTCCATTCCCTCCATCCGCGCGTCAATCTCCTCAAACTGCTCTGGAATAACATCTCTAATATCCAACGCCAAATCGGAAATTTCATCCATCGCGAGCGTTAATTTAGCGTCAATCAAAAGCAACTGCGGAGAAACAATTTCGTTAATATCATCCTCTAAGTTCAAATTATCAATCGCTCCAGCAATCAAGATATTAACTTCATCTTCAATCTCCATCGCCGCGACCCGCTCCGTCACTTTATCTTCCACCTCTTCCACTGTGAGCGACTTATTCCGCCGCGAAATCAAAACATTAATCACCCCTTCGCCTTCTTTAAGTCCCTCAAGCGCTACCCCAACCGTCGGGTCCCCCGCCCCTGCCCGCATAATATACCCTGGAACCGAAGCCGAAGTAAGCGAATCCCCCGGGCGAATAGGTCCGCCTTCCGCAGAGACCTTCGCTGGCACCTGCCCAAGCATTCCAATAATAGCGTAATGCGGATTGTCTTCCCGCCTTTCATCAGAAGGAGCGTTCCCCAAAAATGCCGGATTAGTTGAAACAATACCCATGATATTTCCATCAGCCGCCCGTTCGCACCGCTTGACCGCGTTTTCCCGTTCAATATCAACGCAAACCGCCTCGCCTGATTTCAAATCGGTATCAATGGAATAATAGTATTCAGCGTAGTCAGCCGAACCGGAAGTCCAAGCGTTGGTCGCGTTGACATAAGCCACATTAACGCCGTCGCTATTATGGTCAACTGTCAGCCGATAATCTGGCGTCGTGTCCCCGATGCCGACGTTGCCGCTATTTCTTTTGACTGCAATTCCAAGAATTTCCGACCCAGCATCATAACCGACGATTTTAAGCACATAATTTGCTTCATCAAAAAGTATTTTAGCACCGTATGTGGAAAGGCCACGTTCCATAAAAGAGATTCCTTTATTGGTTCCCTCGGGGATATTCAAAGATAACAATTCATTTGGACTCGTCGTCCCGATGCCGACGTTGCCCGAGGCGTTTATACGCATTCGTTCCTTAATACTGGAACTATCATTTGTGTGGAAAGATAAATAACCAGTAGCAGAACCGTCAGTCGCAGATTCTTTTCTGCCCGCAATTGCTCCAAAAATCTGTTTGCTCCCCGCACTGTTGTAAAAACCTCCCATACCGATTGCACCGCCTTTGTCTATGGCAAAAGAATCGCTGGTCATTGCCGCAATGTGAACCTGTGCATCTCCATTAAGTCCATCCGCCAAATTCTGATTGGCTTTGACAACATCTAAGGTTGTCCCCGGACTCACTGTCCCGATGCCGATATTACCCGCCGAAGTGACAACGAAGGAGGGCGTTGCTCCAACTGTGAAATCCCCACCAATATACATAGCTCCAGTAGTAGTTGCATTGCCATCAACCGTTAAATTACTTCCAAAGTGACCTGCTCCTTGAGTAAATAGACCCGTAGTAGAAGAAGCATATCCTGTTGTAACTAAATTCCCCCCTGAAGTAACCGTCAATAGATTTGCGCCGGTGGATGAGGCAATAGTAAATATATCTGAACTACCAGCTGTGCCTTGAATAGATAGTTTAGATAGTGGCGTTGTTGTTCCTATGCCGACGTTGCCGCCGACAACTGATAACGTCTCAGTAAATGCACCACTATTTCCATAGCCAATTCCTACTCTACTCGCACTGTTTACGGAAAAAATTTGCAACAGATTATTTTGAATACCAAACCCGTAACCAGTTCCCGCGGCATTGTCATATAATGCAATCTTATTTCCCACTGCTGTACCTAATGACAATGGAAAACTCGGCCCCGTCGTCCCGATGCCGACGTTGCCGCTAAATACTGCCTTACCTCCTATACTTAAAGTATCAGTGGTAGTTGCCGAACCCATTGTCAATCCAAAGGCGGTCGTGTCTGCGGCAGTATTAACAAGAAATGCGTCATCTACATTAAAAGTCGTTCCAACTAAAGTTAAATTAGTTCCGCCTAAATAGGTCGTGTTTGTGTCAGTCGCGTCTAATGTATTGCCAGTCCAAGCTAAATTAGTCCCTGCGGTTATCCGATTAGAGGGAGTGTCGTAAAAAGTATTCCAATTAGTCGTGCTTGCTGATAAAGGGATTATGTATCCAGTAGTTAGGGCAATATCGTCTAAAGCCAACTCAATGCCTGTTGCTCCGACTGTTAAATTGGTTTCTGATGAAATATCAACGGAAGTGCCTAATGTAATAATAGCGTCAGCGTTTCCAGCGGTTAAAGTGCCTACCGTAACTAAACTTGGAAGCGAACTTATTAAAGCGTGGGTTGTGGTCGCATACCAAGTTGTAAGAGGAAAATATCCCGCTATTGAGTGGTTGCCCCAGCCATAAGCGGTATTCCAGTTTCCTGAATTATTTGTGATTGAGGTGTCCCAAGCCGAGCCCGTGCTTAATGCTATTCCAGCTGCTGGATAGACCATACCTCCGCTTGGAGTGGTTGTTGCTATAACTAATCCAGTAGCGTCAACAGCTAAAAATGAACCAGCGGCTGTTGCTAAAGATGAGATATAAAAAGTATCTGTTGTCGTGGCAGAGTTCATTGAAAGCCCCCCAGACATTGTATCAGTAGTATTTAATACATAACTATCATTTGCCGTAACATAATATCCACCCGAAGCGTGATCCCCCCAACCGAATGCGGAATTCCACTCGTCAGAATTGCCGCCAAAGGCGGCAAAATGTCCCGTTGTTGTCGCGTTTCCGCTAACTAAAAGATTATCATCTATGGTTAAATCTCCTAATGAATCGGCGATGTTCCCTTGAAAATCAGATGCGCCCGCGACGGTTAAGTTGTTGTTGAAAGTAGAGACGCCGTCGGCCGAGAATGTTCCCCCCGCGTGGATATTGGATTGGGTGAAGAGTCCCGCCGTCGTGCTTGCGTAGCCGGCGACATATTCATTTCCGATTACATGGAATTTGTAGCTCGGCGCCGTCGTCCCAATCCCGACGTTGCCGCTTTCACTCACATAAAGCAACGACGCCCCTGTGGAACTGGCGATGTTCATAACTGGTTGTCCTGCTGTGCCTTGAACGCTTAGTTTGGTTAAAGGTGAAGTTGTGCCTATCCCGACGTTGCCGCCGTCCAAAACAGTTATTCCATTACTTGCATTATCGTAAAGATGAAGTCCACTATCATTCGTCGCCGAGAGAGTATTCCCCGTGGAGAGTAAATTCCCAAGCCAAGAAGTCGTCGCTGAAAATAATGTTGAAGTCGCATTATTAAATTGCGCGTAATCAACAGTCGTAGCAAAAGTATTTGGAATATCATTACATCGTCCAGCACCGATAACTTGAACTACGCCTGTCGCGCTTGCCCTTGAAACTCTTGCCACGGCTTGAATACAGTCGCTTGCTCCTGTCGGGCGTGTGCTTGTTAATGTTCCCGGAGTAGTACTTAAAAATAAAGCGTCATTTACGGCATAAGCCGAAGTATTTATTCCTGATAAAACGCCGGATGATATTACTGTTCCATTTGTATTATTTGATATACTGCCTGTGGTAAGTCCAATTGCAGGATATTTCGCGCTGTCATCAGCGTCAGCTAAATCTATCGTTATCCTGCCTTGTCCGACATTATATCCTGTAATATAAACTGGAGTGCCTGCTGATATAGTAGAACCACTTGTATTTCTAACTAAAATCAGAGAAGAGGCTGAACTTACATTAACAGGACTATTCGGGTGCGACTGTATCATCCAACCGCCCACATCTTCCATAAATACTAAAGTCATTATTTGGTCAGGGGCTAATACTCCGTTTGTCCCTCCGTGGAATATTGACGAACCTGACAATACTGAATTGTCTTGAAGTTCTATTGTGAAAGAACCTGTGTTTTGAATATATAAAATTTGCCCTTGCGTAGATGAAGCGATAGTCGGGGTGCCTATCATTACATAATCAGCGTCAGATGAGATATTAAGCAAGGAATTTGTTGAAACTATCGCAGTTGTAGAAGCTGTTAATACTTGCGTGGTATTAGGAGAAGTGAATAATCTTTTTGTGGTTAAGTCGCCGTCCACCCTCGCATTGCCATAAACATCCAGCTTGTATGCAGGAGAAGTCGTGCCTATGCCGACATTTCCCGCAAATGTCGCACCCTCGCCTACCCGTAATTCCCCCGAAGCGTTTAAGTCGCCTGCGGTGAAGTTGAAATACCCGTCATCTACGCCTACGGATAAATAACCCGTTGTGGTTAGGTTGCCTGTTTGGGTGATGGCTCCGTTGAAGGCGGTGTTGTGGGCAATAATTCCGTTGGCGACAAAGTTGTGCGTTCCTTCTACTTCTATGTCATAGACCTGTTCAGGAGGAAGGATGCTAATTCTCGCAATTTTGACGAATTTGACGGAGCCGAAACTCTCCTCAACATCCGATGAGCTCCCGAGTTCCGCCAAATTCGCGACGGCGATTGTGTCGCCTTCGCTTAATTCAGCGACGCGCGTCCATCGCGAACTTGACAGAGTATCCGCGTCGCTGTTATTATTCTCTTGTATGTCTAAATTATCATCTTCATTTACTATCATTGATAATAATAATTTGCGGGGCGTTTTGGCTCCGCCAAAAATGTTGTCCAAAGAACTATTGGAAGATATTTTGGATTTGGTCTCATATTCAAGACCTAAAGTGGCAGAAAAATTAAACAAAGATTTCAAAGAAGCCAAAAAAGAAAGCTTAGTTGACGGCGAAGCATTAAGAAAATCATTGAAAATATAATTATGTTCCGCTATAATTTCACCCGCAAAGCCGCCAAAGAAATCAAAGGAATGCCCCGCAATATCCAACGCCGAATTTTCAACGACATCTTGACTATTTGCCGCCTCAATCATCCTTTGCAGGACAGAAGCGTTTTGAAACTCCGAGGGAAATACAGCGCGCCCACTTTCCGACTGCGTTCCGGCAATTACCGAATTATTTTCCGTATCATTAACCATATCATCGTCATCGGAAGCGTCAGACACAGGCAAGAGGGATATTGATTTGTTCAGCGCAAGATATGGATGATTCCCCGTCGTTCTAATTATCCTGCTGTCTTCTGTTTCAATCTCGTAAATGGTCTTAACCCCCATATCCATCAACTGCTTAATTTTGGCAGGCGTTAATTCGCCTGTTTTTTCATTAAGGGATAAGACATAGTCGCCCGGCTGGACTTCGTCTATACGGGTGTATTTGGGGGCAGCCCTCGCAACGGGGGCTGCCCCCGAATTCACTATCGGCAAGAGCGTATCCCCCGTCACGCATTGCCCGTCCACGGTTAAGTCCTTCTTAATGTATTGGCTTCCAGTTGTCGTCGCGTTTCCTTCTATGTTGAGATAACCGAGAACAGAGAGATTGTCGGAGATGGTTGTCGTGCTGTTGTTTGCGGCGAGGTCTATGTTTAAGTCGCCGTTTGTGTCTATGGTGAATGAGGCGTATTTGGATGTTGAGACATCATAAGAGAGCCGCAATTGTTCGGTCGTTGAGGAGGCGTGAATGCGGCCGACTACAGCCAGAGCTGAATCTGGCGTGGTTGTCCCGATGCCGACATTGCCCGATGTTCCTACGCCGCTGGACGGGCCCACATAGAATGTTGGGATATTACTATTAAATCCAATGGCAAAAGAATTGTCTTTATTGTGAACTAATGGAACGGCACCACTTACTCCAGAACCTAACGCAAAAGTCGAATCCGCGTCGCTACTAATACTAATGTATTTTCCTATACCAAAAGAAAAATTTCCGGCATTAGTAACTCCATACCCTAATGCTATAGCGTCTTGTCCGCTTAAAGTAAGATCTCTGCCAAATCCCTTTGAGTAACTTCCGCTGGCGATTATATCACTTCCAATTGCGATCTTGCCAGAAGTGGAGAAGAGAATATCCCCTGTTCCCGCAACAGTTAGGCCACTCTTAAGGGTAGTAACCCCGTCGGCGGAGAATGTTCCGCCAATATGCCCATTCCCCTGCGTAAAGAATCCTGCTGTCGTAGAGGCGTAGCCAGTAATATTAAGATTGCCTGTTTGGGTGATTGCTCCGTTGAAGATAGTGTTGTGGGCGATAATGCCGTTGGCGACGAAGTTGTGAGTTCCTTCTACCTCTATGTCATAGACCTGTTTTCTGCCCGTTGGCTCAATGGAAACAATTTTTTCCCAAATCGCTAAATTACCCTCGCCAGCCGCCGCGATTTCCATACCCGGTTGAAGATAGATAACTTTTGTCCACTTTTGACTATTGACAGAAATTTGAGGTTTAGTATTATTAAAGTATATGCGATTAAATAAATCCCAATTTGAAGCGATTTCCAGTTTTTTTGTTGATTTAGCAAAGATATTGTTCGCCTCAACTGTGGTTGGGTTTTTCATTCCAGGTTCCTCCGGAATTGTTAATATGCCCGTATTCACCATCGGTTCTGTATCCACTTTGGGGTTGTTCACATTGAGCGTTATTTTATTAAAGTCCGAATAATTATGAATTATCTTATTGTCGCTTATATTATTACTTGTATCATGGCTACCATTATTTTCATTTGGGCCATGGAACATAGAAAATAAATTATGAATAATATTATTCTCTACATTATCGCCGGCATTGTCATTTTGACTATGTTCGGTGTCGCTTTCTTCTATAATTCCAAATCTAACTAAGTATGGGTGGTTGCCCGTCGTTTCAATCTGTTTACCCGATTCCGTGGTTAAACGAAATGTCGTTTTGACCCCCATATCCATCAACTGCTTAATCTTGGCAGGCGTTAATTCGCCTGTTTTTTCATTAAGGGATAAGACATAGTCGCCCGGCTGGACTTCATCTATGCGGGTGTATTTGGGGACAGCCCTCGCAACGGGGGCTGCCCCCGAATTCACTATCGGCAAGAGCGTATCCCCCGTCACGCATTGCCCGTCCACGGTTAAATCTCCATCTACATTTAATGAACCCGTAGTTGTTGCGTTGGCGTTGATTAAAAGATTTCCATCAGCGGTCAGATTGCCAGCTGTTCTGATTTCTCCCAGAGTGAATAGCCCCGCGGTCGTGGAGGCGTAGCCCGTTGTGGTCAGATTGCCATCTCCATCAATCGTCAATTTCGCGCTGGCGAAACTGCCGGTTCCGTCCACGGTTAGATTTTGGTCTACATTGATTGAGCCGGTTGTGGAAGCGTTGCCGAGAATGCCGAGGTCGCCGCCGATATAGTGGGAGCCGGTCGTGGTCGCGTTTAATCCGATAATGAAGTCGTCATCTGTTTTGAGGACATTGGCCGCGCTTCTGTAAAGATTTGTGTCTGATTGGATGGTGATCGCGCCTGTGGATTGGTTGATAACAAAGTTGGTTCCGCCGACAGTTAAGTTGGCGGTGGTGACATCTAACCCATTGGTCGCGTCAATGTTGCCGTTCAATGTGATTTGTCCGGCGCCTGTTTGGGTAATGGTTCCAGAGGTGGAAAAGAGAATGTTGCCCGCGCCCGCGACGGTTAAGTTGCTGTTGAGGGTAGAGACGCCGTCGGCCGAGAAGGTTCCCCCCGCGTGGATGTTGGATTGGGTGAAGAGTCCCGCGGTCGTGGAGGCGTAGCCCGTTGTGGTCAGATTGCCATCTCCATCAATCGTCAGTTTCGCGCTGGCGAAACTGCCGGTTCCGTCCACGGTTAGATTTTGGTCTACA